>CAJADV010000614.1 GCA_903938575.1 uncultured Gammaproteobacteria bacterium | reverse complement strand
TGAACCACGGTTGATCCACGACCGACTGGACAGCGCTGGGGGGTATGCAACCCAGAGCCAGCGCCGCAGAAATGCCGGCGCAGATTCCGATGAGCAACGGGAACAACTTGACCAGGCCACGACCCCAGGCGGTACACCCGATCATGGTCGCCAGACTAATGAGCCCGACGGCGAGGTTGCTTCCCTGGTCGGCACCGGCACTCAGGGTGGCCGGGTCCGCCAACAGCCTGGGGAATCCCGGGGGCAGCACGGCGATGCCCACCATGGTCATGACGACACCGATCACCTCGGGTGGAAACAGTAGTCTGATGCGTGGCAGCAGCCGCGCCAGAGCCACTTCCATGGCGCCGGCCACCGCGGTCATGCCGAACAGGGTGGGCAGGCCATACCCGCCACCGGCGAGGATGGCGGTAGAAAAAAACGCCGGGGCGACGATAGGCGGGCACAGGTAGCCAGAGCCGATGGGTCCGCGTCGGTTGGCCTGCAGGATCGCGCCCAGCCCGGTCACGATCATGCCCATGCGCAGGATGTTTTGCGTGTCGGCTGCCGAGGTCGCGAAGGCCGCCAGGGCGGCGGCCATCATCACCCATCCTGCCGCACCCATCAGTACTTGCTGCAGCCCCAGCGTAGCCAGTGCCGAAAGCGGCGGTGTATCGTCGACGCCGTACGTCAGGCTGCTGGGTTTCATATCAATCCCTCAGGTGGACGATATCGTCGAACCCGACCGTGAGAATCACTTCGCGGATTTCCGCACTGGCACCGTGTAACTGCAGCGTGCCGCCTTTCTTTTCTGCTGCGTTGGCTGTCACCAGCAGCACCCTCAGCCCTGCACTGCTGAGGAACTCGATTTTGGAGAAATCCAGTTCCACGGAGTGCGCGTCCCCGTCCAGAAGGCGCCGCAGTTCTGCTTCGTGTTGCGCTGCTGTGGTAGCGTCAAAGCGACCGACAGGCTGGTATTTTTCAATGTGTGGCATGGTGATCCCAGTGTGTCGGGGCAGGCGGATACTAGACGAGTTGCGTGTCGTGCAGGGGCGGTAATCCGAAATGCCGCGTCAGCATGGCTTCCGAGGTAGCGAGTGCACCCTCGACCCAGCCCTGCTCGTGCGACCAGGCTTCGCCGCAGAGGTAGATCGGGCAGCGCTCGATCGGATGCAGTATCTGCTCGGCCACTTCGTGGCTGCGCACGCCCATGTTCCAGAAATGCGCGCCACCCCCAAACGGGTCGCGGTTCCAGCTCATGCACGCCGCGGCATAGGGGGCGGGCACCTCGCTCTCCGGTAGCCCATGGAGTTCCAGCAGCTGGCGGTGGGCCTCGAAGATGATCCGCGACGGTGCAGCGTAATCGGCCCACAGATCCACGCCTTCCTTGCGACCGGTGAGCTTGACCTGCGGCTTGGGCGCCGCTGCGTTGTCGAGCTGTTCCCAGTACGACTTGGTCAGACCGCCGTCATAGATCAGCACGACGCCCTGCTGGTCGTGCGGATTCACTTTCCAGTAGTACACCTGCCGCATCGGCAGGTCGGTCACCGACTTGCCGTTCGAGCCGCCGCCTACGACCTTTTCCCACCAGCAGTTTTCGTAGCACAGCGCGATCTTGAACAAGGGCACTGGCGAGACGGACTCCAGCAGGGACTTGAAACCCGCGCCCCGGCTGTCAAACAGCGGTCCCTTGCGGTCCAGCAGTTCGATGGACCGGCGCGGCATGGCCAGGATGAGCTTGCGGGCCACGCTCAGGGCCTCGGCGCCGTTGTCGTCCACCGTGGTGAAGGCGATGCCGGTGGTGCCGTCAGGCAGCAGGGTGTCTTCGACTGACCTGACTCGCGTGTTCAGCTGCACGTTTACACCCAGCGCAAGCACCTTCTCGTGCAGTCGCCGCGGGAGGGCGCTGAAGCCATCCACCAAGTGCATATGCCGTACCGCGCTGCGCATATCCGTCAGGTTGAACGGGAAGCCGTCTGCCGCGCTCCAGGTCCACAGGATGCAGTCGTAGCCCAGACTATCCTGCAGCAGTTGCACGGCCCCGTGGCCCAGCGTGCGCTCCAGGATGTAGCGCAGGGGCGTCTCGTAAAGCGGTTTGCCTTCGAAGCTGCCGCGCTCGCCAATGGTGCGCCAGTGTTCGGCCGTGACGCTTTCCAGCGTCTCCAGCGTCAGGTCGATATCCAGCAATTCTTTGAAGGCAGGGCCTAGCGAACGCACGGCCGCCACGGCCACCAGGTTCGACAGGGACTCCCGGTTGCGCAGGGATTCATCAATGACATAGGGAATGCGATCGGGGTCGGTCAGGTCGCTCATCTTCAGGCGCTGGCCGCGCAGATAGGCGATGTTGTTCGCGTTGGCATCGGGCAGCTCGCCAGAGGCCAGGCCCAGCGCGCGCGCCAGGCCGCACATCAGGACGTGGGCTTCCGTGAAGCGCATGCCACCGAGTTCGACAAAGGTGTCGTTGACGAACGGCGGCTTGACCGACAGCAGACGCCCGCCGACCCGTTCGCTGCCTTCGAATACGCGCACGTTCAGGGTGCGCCCCGGCTGTCCTGCATCCGATTTCAGGCGCCACGCACTGTAGAGGCCCGATACGCCGGCACCGACAATCGCCACATCGATGATCTGGTTCATGCTTGAGATCCCGCTGAATTCATCCTGAACGCATATGTTGGCGCCGATTGAATACTGACCCGGGGCCGGCCGCTGCGTTTTTCGTCAGCGGCGGTGGATCAGTGTAGACGTTGATGTATTTTGCCCTCCGTACCGATGGCTCGGCGTTACCGCTTAGAACGGCTCGTCCTCTGCCACTGCCCTCCCGCACCAAACGGCTATTGAAAATACGCAATCGACGCCAGGCCCCGCGGCGGCGCATGATCCTTAGGCCGCGGCGGCGTCCACCATGTTCATTGCCTGACACGAACTGACATTGCAGTCTGCGTGATTGGCATGTCGCGCGCATGGCGCGCTCCTACACCGGAATCGGCGACATGCCCGCGGTGACGGAAATCCGCGCGCATGCCGCGCTCCTGCGGTGATGGACATTCGCGCGCATGGCGCGCTCCTACACCCGAATCGGCGACATGCCCGCGGTGACGGAAATCCGCGCGCATGCTGCGCTCCTGCGCCGATGGACATTCGCGCGCATGGCTCGCTTCTGCGCCGATCCCCGGGTAGGAGCGGGCCATGCCCGCGATTTCAGCTCTCAGCGCTGCTCACACCGCGCCTCGCGCCGCAGCGCATCCACCGCCTTCGCCTGCTCCGCATCCGTGACCACGCGGCGTATCAGCACCACGCCGCGATCCGAGCGCAGCAGCGCGGAGGGCGCGCTCACCGGCACGTTTTGCCGCGGCTTGCCCACCCAGATGTCGAAGTCCGCGCCGGGCGCGAGCGCCTGATCGTTCATCACGAAAACGTTGTCGCTGTTGGCCGCGAATACGGACACCGAGGTGTAGGGCGCGCTCGCGGAGGCGCGGATGCGCACCGGGCCCGCGCTCATGTCCACCACGCAGATCGAGTACATCAGGTCCGGGCTGGGGCGCACGATGGTGCGGGAGTCCGCATCTGCGAGTGGGCGGTTCACGAAGGCATTGGTGCCGGATTCCGCCGCGACCGTATCCATCAGCCTGCCCATGATGTAGCGCGGCACGTACCAGGTGCTGCCGAGGTGCGCTAGCAGCGCCACGCCAAGTGTTGTCGCCAGCCAGATCGCCACGGCTTTCACGGACAGCTCTCCCGCAGGATCTTCGGCAGCGCCACCGCGCCGGGCTCCGAATAGACGTCGGTTTCGGGGTTGTAGAAACGCACCGTGAGCTCGAAGTCTTCGCCCGCGCGCACTGGCAGCCAATTGCCCTCGGCGCTGTCGGCGGACACCACGATGGACCACGAGCGGTCCGCTGCACGCGTCAGCGTGGTCTGGCTGAAGGAATAGCGTTTCTGCGGGTTGGAAATCAGGTAGCTGTCGGCGCCGTAGGCCGTGATGCTCCACCAGCGCGCGCCCGGGTCACGGCCGTCAAGGCGATACCTGCAGTTGCCGTTCAGGCGCCGGCCGTCGCTGTCGGTGGTGGCGGTGTAGTACAGGGTTTCTTCGGGGGCGAGCGCGAGCAGGCCCCGACTCGCGACCAGTGCACGCGTCCACGGGTCCGCGCTGCTGCTGCCCGTCGCCATGCTGGTGTGCCAGGGCCCGGAGGCGATATCCCCACCCATGCCTGCGCGCTGCAGGAAGAGCACCGTGGCGCCCAGCCCGAGCAGCACTCCCGCAATGACTGCGGAGCCCCAGAAAAACAGTCGTTTCAGCATCCCTGCGCGATGCTCAGCGCGCGATCGGGCGGTAGCGGATGCGTGTCGGCTTGGAGGCTTCCTCGCCGAGGCGCTTCTTCTTGTCGGCCTCGTACTCCTGGTAGTTGCCGGCAAAGAAACTCCACTGCGAATCGCCCTCGGCCGCGAGGATGTGCGTGGCGATGCGGTCGAGGAACCAGCGGTCGTGGCTGATCACCATCACGCAGCCGGCGAATTCGAGCAGCGCATCTTCCAGTGCGCGCAGCGTCTCGATGTCGAGGTCGTTCGAGGGTTCGTCGAGCAGCAGCACGTTGCCGCCCTGCAGCAGCGTCGTCGCAAGGTGCAAGCGCCCGCGCTCGCCGCCCGAGAGATTGCCCACGATTTTCTGCTGGTCCGCGCCCTTGAAGTTGAATCGACTCACGTAGGCGCGGCTGGGGATCTGGAAACGCCCGACGCTCAGGATATCGGCGCCACCGGAGACGGCATCGAACACGGTCTTGCTGTTCTCGAGGCCCTCGCGGGACTGGTCGACGGAGGCGAGTTTCACGGTGGAGCCGATGCGGATCGTGCCGCTGTCGGGCTGCTCACGCTCCATGATCATGCGGAACAGCGTGGATTTGCCCGCGCCGTTCGGGCCGATGATCCCGACGATAGCGCCTGCGGGCACGCTGAAGCTCAGCTTGTCCATCAGCAGGCGATCGCCGAAGGCCTTGGACACGCCGTCGAAATCCACGACCAGATCCCCCAGGCGCTCGCCCGGCGGGATGAAGATCTCGGCGGTCTCGTTGCGGCGCTGGTACTCGACGCTGGAGAGTTCCTCGAAGCGGTTCAGTCGCGCCTTGCTTTTGGCCTGCCGCGCCTTGGGACTCGAACGTACCCACTCGAGTTCCTGTTTCATGGTCTTCAGGCGCGCGACCTCGGTCTTGGACTCCTGCTCGAGACGCGCTTCCTTCTGCTCGAGCCAGGAGGAGTAGTTGCCTTTCCACGGGATGCCGTGGCCGCGGTCGAGTTCAAGGATCCACTCGGCGGCGTTGTCCAAGAAGTAGCGATCGTGAGTGATCGCCACCACGGTGCCGGGGAAGCGCTGCAGGAACTGCTCGAGCCAGTCGACGGACTCGGCGTCCAGGTGGTTGGTGGGCTCGTCCAGCAGCAGCATGTCGGGCCTGGAGAGCAGCAGCTTGCAGAGCGCCACACGGCGTTTCTCGCCACCCGAGAGCTTGCCGATCATTGCATCCCAGGCAGGCAGCCGAAGGGCGTCTGCGGCGATCTCCATCTGGGTTTCGGAATCGGTGCCGGCCGCGGCGATCACGGCCTCGTATTTCGCCTGCTGTTCGGCGAGCTTCTCGAAATCGGCGTCGGGCTCGGCGTAGGCGGCGTAGATTTCCTCGAGCTTCTGCTTGGCTTCCATCAGCTCGCCAAGGCCTGCCTCGACCTCCTCGCGCACCGTCTTGTTGGCGTCTAATTCGGGCTCCTGCGGCAGGTAGCCGATCTTGATGCCCGGTTGCGCGCGCGCCTCGCCGAGGATGTCGGTGTCGACGCCTGCCATGATGCGCAGCAGGCTCGATTTGCCCGAGCCGTTCAGACCCAGTACGCCGATCTTGGCGCCGGGAAAGAACGACAGCGAGATGTTTTTCAGGATCTCGCGCTTGGGCGGCACGACCTTGCCAACCCGGTTCATCGTGTAGACGTACTGCGCCATGGAGGCATACCTGCGGAGGCGGGGGAAGGGTCGCGAAAGTAACCGAGCCCCGCGTTGTTTGGCAATCGCAGCGCGTGCGGCGCCACGGCGCGCTTGTGTGAATACCGCCAAATGATGCCCACGCGGCGGCACATCATCTACCGTGTTACGGGCGTCGCTGCAGCCCGTCCGCAGTCGCTGCCTTCTGCAGTTGCTGTTCCTGCAACGCTTGCCGGGAGATCCCTGAAATGCGCCTCGGAAACCACCTGAAGCACGTCGTGCTCACCGCACTGCTCGCCTGCTGCACGCTCGGTGCGCCGGCCGCGCGCGCGATCCTGGACGAGGTCTCCTGGGAGGCTACCCGCGTGGTGCGGGTGGACGGCCGCGAGATCAAGACCCGCGTCCACCACGCCAAGTTGAAGGAGCGCATAAGCGCGGTGGTGAAGGGGGTGGAGCTCGATCTCGTCCTGCGCTACGACCGCAAGCTTCTCTGGCAGATGACCTCGCTGTTCGAGTTGGCCGCCGAGACGGATATCTCGGCCATGGATACGCCGGCCAATATCCGCGTGCTCTCGCGCACCCGGGTGGGCAATGAGCCGGTGGGCGGCGCGCCCGCCACGCACTGGCGCCTCAGTTACCAGACTCAGGGCGGGGCCAAGCATGAGGGCGAGTACTGGCAGAACGCCGCCGGCGTGCACGTGAAGAGCCGTTTCAGCGTGAGCGATCCCGAAGGCAAATCACGCCAGGTGGAGCTGGAACTGCGCGATCTGCAGGTGGGCCCGCAGTCTGCGGATCTCTTCGAGGTGCCCGAGGGCTACAAGGTGATGCCGCTGGACTCAGGCGAGCTGATCCGGTCGGTGCTGGGATTCTGAGGGCGCGGGGATCTCGCGCGAATCGCGCATCCCCGCAGACGGGCTCATAAGCCCCGACCAGATTCCGGCAGCGCGTGCCGGGAACCGCGTGGCGTAGGCGCTGCGCCAGCGTTCGAGCACGGCGCTGGCAGTGTCCGCAGGCGCTGCCGCCCACACCGCGCCACCGAAACCCGCGCCGAATGCCGAGGCCGCGAAGGCGCCGGATTCCTCCGCGAGGCGCACCAGCGCGATGGTCTCCTCGATCTGGTTGCCCAGCACGGATTCGGCAGCGTTCTGGGATTCCCGGGCTGCCGCGCCCAAGGCGCCCGCATCCCCACTCCCGATCGCTGCAAGCGCTGCCGGCACCAGTTCATCGCACTCGCGCCGGAACTGCGCCTGCCGCGCCGCGCCGCGCGCGTGTCCCGCCGCCGCCACCCGGTTGAAGGCCTCCTGTGCCGCGCCGCTTTTCTCGGCTACCACGCCGGAGTGCAGTACCAGCAGCTGGCAGTGCGCGGGCCACGCGGTGCGCGCCTCGAGTTGCGCGGGCAGATAGGCGAATTGCTGCACGCAGCCGGCCCGAGCGCCCACGATGGCCAGGTGATCCTGCGCGCCACCGCGCGTGCCCACGCCGGCATCCCCTGCAAAGGGGCCCCAGGCATAGCCAACTTCG
>CAJADV010000613.1 GCA_903938575.1 uncultured Gammaproteobacteria bacterium | reverse complement strand
GGCCCAGCGGTTGCTCTCAGCGCGCATCTCCAGCATGTCGCCCGCCTGCGCGAGCGCGGCCATGCGTGCCGCGTGCTGCACGTCGAATTCGGCGCGGTACTGCGGGTCCAGGTATTCACGGTACACCTCGGGTCGCGGGCCGGCGTGGCCGTCGGAGGATATGACGAGATAGCGATCCATGGTGGTTTCTCCGTGTTCAGGCATCGTGCAGTTGGCGCAGTTCGCCGGCATCGAGCGTGATGCGCGTGGCGGCGATGCTCTCGCGCAATTGCGCGGCGCTGCTGGCGCCAATGATCGGGATGGTCGGCAGCGCTTGCGAGCAGAGGTAGGCGAGCACCACGGCGTTGATATCGCAGCCGTGGCGCGCGGCCAGTGTCTGCAGCACGGGCAGCTTGCGGCGGTTGGTGTCGTGGTCGTAGACCCCGGCGATATCGGAGCCCATCGCCTCGCCCGTCTTGCCGGCCGCGAGTTTGCTGAAATAGCCGCGGCTCTGGCCCGAGTAGGGGATCTGCGGCAGCCCGGCCGCGTGCGGCGCCTGGTGCCCGTCCTCGTAATAGGCGCCGGGGGCGTAGCCCGCGATCACCGTGCGATCGGGTTCGGCGAGGCCCCACATGGGTTGCGAGGCGCCGAAGCCTGCGTGCCCGCGCGAGGCGGCGTGGGCCTGCGCTTCCTGGATGCGTGCGGCGGTCCAGTTGGAGCAGCCGAAGAGCCTGATGCGGCCCGAGGCCTGCGCGGCGATCAATGCATCGACGATCTCGGCCGCCGGGCGCGAGGGATCGTCGCGGTGCAGCCAGTAGAGATCGACATAGCCGGTTTTCAGGTGCTCCAGGCTCTCGCCGAGGTCTTGCTCCATCAGCGCGGGTGTCACGCGCAGCGCGAAGTCGCCGGTGCGGTAGTCGAACTCGCAGCCCTTGGTGGCGAGCAGGTAACTGTCGCGCGGCCGATCAGCAAGGAGTTCGCCCAACATGCGCTCGCTGGCCGCGCGCGGGATATCCGGGATCCAGTCGCCGTAGGAGTGCGCGGTGTCCAGGAAGTTGCCGCCCGCCCCGAAATACACCTCCAGCAGTTCGCTTGCGCCCGCGCGGTCCTTGGCAGTGCCGAACATATTGGTGCCGAGGCAGAGCTGGCTGGGCGCGATGGCAAAGCCGGGCAGGGGAATCGTTTTCATGGTGTGCTCGTCAGTGGCCACGGATGGCCGAGAGGGTGGGGCCGATGCGATCGGCCACCGGTGTGAGTGCCGCCACATCGAAGCCGTAGGCCTTGGCTGCGTTGAGGCCGAGGATGTCGCGGATTTCCTGCTCGGGGTAGAGCGCGAAGGTCTCGTTCAGGGCTTTCATGGTGTTGGGCCAGGTACCCTCGAGGTGTGGGTAGTCCGAGCCCCACATCAGGCGGTCAACGCCGATCTGGTGGCGGAAGCGGCCCTCGTGTTCGGGCATGAAGGAGGCGCCGATCCAGCAATTGCGGGCGAAGTAGCCGCTGGGCGTGAGGCTCAGGCCACGGCTGAAGTGCTTGAACATCGGGCTCGCTGCCTTGAACTCCAGGACGCGGAGCTTTTCGGCCACCCAGCCCACGCCGGTCTCGGTGAGCATGTACTTGATGCCGGGATGGCGCTCGAACACGCCGCCCCAGAGCATCGCGGTGAAGGGGCGCTGCGCCCACATGTCGACCTCGGAGATGAACATTGCGGTGGCCGAGGGCAGATCACCGTAGTCCGGGGACCAACCCGAGTGTGATTGCACCGGCAGCCCGAGTTCCGCACACACCGCCCAGAGCGGCTCGTAGCGCGGGTGATGGTAGTAGGGGTGGGAGCCGGTGGAGGAGGGCAGCAGCACGCCGCCCCAGAGTCCCATCGCGCGCGCGGCGCGGATTTCCGCCACCGTGGCATCGATATTCTCGACATCGATCAGCGCGACACCCGCATGGCGGGACGGGTTCGCGCTGCAGAAATCCGCGAGCCAGCGGTTGTAGGCCTGGCAACCCGCAAAGCTCTGCTCCGCCGTGACCGGGTAGCGGTATTGCATCAAGCCCGCGCCGAACGGCGCCATCTGCGGAAAGATCACTTCGCCGGCGATGCCATCGGCGTCCAACTCGTTGATGCGCACCGCGGCGTCGAACTCGCCGCGCCGCGGCGCGAAGGGGCTGCTGGCATCACCGAGCATGCCGAGGATGTCGGCATCGCTCAGCTTGAGCGTCGGGTCGGAGAAGGCCCGCATGCGCGCGCCGCCCTCGCCGGCCTGCTCGGCATAGGTCTGCACGGCTTCCTGGTCGAAAAACGTGCCGGCGCGGGCGTACATCTCGCGGGCATAGGCCAGCCACCACGCATTCGCCGCTGCGTGGTATTTCGCGGGCATGTACGCGTTGTAGGTGGCGGGCAGGGCGCCGGCGTGGCAGTCGGAGCTGATGACCAGCAGGCGCTGCATATCAGTCGAGCCCCATGTGGCGCAGTTCGATCGGGCACTCGCCGCGGGCGAGTTTCTGCGCGCGCTCGACCAGCGTTGCCGCCATGGTCTCGCGCCCGATCATGATCACGAAATCGCCGTTGCGGATGCCGGCGATGGCGAAGTGGGCCAACTCGTCGAGATCCTGCACCGGCAGGTTCCATCCGGCCTTTTTGGCGCCCTCCATGAAGTCGTCGAAGGTGGTTTCGCGCGCGGCATCAACCTGCTTGGCGCGGGCGAGTTCCTGCGGGCGATTGCGTTTGGTGGTCCAGATGCCAGTGTTCAGCATGCCGCCCGAGGGATAGAAGATCGCGGCGCGCAGTTTTGTGCCGCGGCCCTCGAGCTGGGCGCCGAGGCACTCGGTCATGGTCGAGACGGCCGCCTTGCTGGAGGCGTAGACCACCTGCTGGGCGAGCGGCGAAATGCCGCCATCGCCCGAGGAGGTGTTCATCACGAAGCCTTCCTCGCCGGATGCGATCATGCGCGGCACGAAGGCCTGCACCCCGTGGGCCACACCGAGTACGTTCACGCCGTGCACCCACTGGAAATCCGCAGACTCGGTCTCCCAGAGGTCGAGGTTCGGCGCCGAGACGCCCGCGTTGTTGCAGAGGATGTGGCAGGCGCCGTGCCTCTCGAAGACCGTGTCAGCGAGCGCCTTCACCGAGGCGTACTTGGAAACATCGCAGATCACGCCGCTCACCGCGCCGCCGAGTTCCTGCGTGGCGCGCTCGAGTGCCGCGGCCTCGACGTCGGCGATCACGACGGTCATGCCCTCGCCGAGGAAGGCCTTCGCCAGTGCCTTGCCGATCCCGCTCGCACCACCGGTGACGACCGCTACCTTGCCCTTGAGATCCTGCATCGACGTGCTCCGTATGGGGGTTGTGCCAAGACTGACACCCTAGCCCTGCAAGCCCGCCGGAGGCAATTTACAGAACGCTCACAATCCTGGCCCTGAAGCCGCCGTGCGCTGCGACACCGCAGCTTGTGGGGTGTCGGGAGCCCCGTTATGGTGGGGTTTTGCCGGGGTAGACACGCCGATGCAGTCCGAAACAATCCCGGTTTACGCGCCGGAGGCGGGCGGGCGCGACCTGCGCCTCGACTTCATGCGCGGCTTCGTGATGCTGTTCGTGATCTGCGTGCACCTCGAATACCTCTCGTTCATCAATGTCTTCATGTGGGAGCGGCTCGGGTTCTTTTCCAGCGCCGAGGGTTTTGTGGCGCTCTCGGGCGTGGTGCTCGGCATGGTGTATCGGCAGAAACTCGCCACCGACGGATTTGCCGCCTGCGCCCGGCGGGTCTGGCGGCGCGCCTTCCAGCTCTACCGGGTGAACGTCTTCGTGATTGCCAGCATCCTGCTGCTCGGGCTGCTGCCCTGGCCCGACACCCGGGTGCTCACGCACTGGCAGCCGGTGGCAGGCGGGCAGGGCTATGCGTTGTTTCCGCCCGCCGGCACGCCGTGGTGGTCGGTGCTGCGCCAGTGCCTGTTGCTGCAGGTCGGGCCGCACCAGTTCCAGGTGATGGGGCTCTACGTGATCGTGCTGCTGGGCGCGCCTGCGGTGCTGCTTGCCCTGCACCGCGGCTGGTGGCGCGGCGTCCTCCTGTGCAGTGTGCTGGCGTACCTCGCGAACCTTCAGTTCGGGCTGCGTCTGGACACGCTGAAGTCCGAGTACGCCTTCCCGGCGCTGTCGTGGCAGTTGCTCTTCTACGGCGGGATGGTTGCCGGCTATCACCACCGGCAGGTGTTCGGCTATCTGGCGGGTGACGCCGGGCGCGGGCTCGTGCGGATCGCGGCGCTGCTCACAGTGGTGTTTGCGCTGGCGGCCCTTGGCAATCCGGGGCGGGCCTTCTGGCCATGGCCATTGCCCTACGAATACGGCACGGCGGCCTTCCACCGTTTTTACGACACCTGGCTCGCCAAGGAGCATCTCGCGCCACTGCGGTTGCTGAACAACCTGTGTTTCTATCTGTGTTTCTTCGTGCTGCTGAGCCGTCGCTGGTCGATCTGCAACCGGCTGCTTGGCTGGCTCCTGGTGCCGATCGGCCAGGCCTCGCTTTACGTCTTTATCTGGCACATCTATCTGGTCCTGGTGGTAAGTAACACCCCAGTGCCGGCCCTGCAGAACATCTGGCTGAACACCCTCATGCATCTGGGCGGCATCGCCCTGATCGGGTGGATGGTGCGATCACGCTTCCTGTTTACGGTGGTGCCGCGCTGATGCGACTGCGCCTCCGATCCTGGCCACGGGGCTGGCCGGCTGGCTCGGCCCCATTGCAGCCCCGGATGGCATCGACTAAAGTCGTAGTGTCCTGTTGCCTGCCCCTTGGGGGCAGGGCGCTAGGGCGCCCGGAGCAGTCAACGGTTGCCAGACTCCGGGCCGACCTTCACAAAACCGTGAATTCACATTTCAAGCGGCCAGGAGTATCAGATCTATGCGTCAATCGACCCCCCGTATCAACCGCCTTGCCCTCGCGATTGCGATCGCGGCCGGCGGCACCGCCATTCCGGCGGCCTTCGCGCAGGACAGCGCTGGTGGCTTGGAGGAAATCCTTGTCACGGCCCGTAAGCGGGAAGAAAACATACAGGACGTCGCCATAGCGGTAACGGCACTCAGCCAGACCGAGATCGATCGCACCTTCGCGCGTGACCTGAAGGATCTCGCCAGCATGGCGCCCAACCTGGTCATCGACGACACCTCGCAGGGTCCTGGTGGCGTAGCAGCCATCTACATCCGCGGCGTCGGCGTTGCCGACGTTGAAAAGAGCTTCGACCCCGCCGTTGGCGTGGTGATCGATCAGGTGTTCATCGGCGCCAACACTGGCGCCCTTCTGAAGAGCCTCGACGTCGGTCGCATCGAAGTGCTGCGCGGCCCGCAGGGCACGCAGTTCGGCCGTAATACCATCGGCGGCGTCATCAACGTCGAGCGCACCAAGCCCACGGGCGAGTTCGGCGGCAAGCTCCGCGCCGGCTACGCCGACTACGACACCTACAACGTAGAGGGTCTGGTGAACTTCCCCGTCACCGATACCCTGGCCGCCAAGCTGACCGCCTCCAAGCGCGAGCAGCAGGAGGGCTACTACCAGAACATCACCACCGGCGACGATGACGGTCGCGAGGACTACGAGCAGTTCGGCGCCAACCTTCTGTGGTCGCCCACCGAAGACATCGAACTCGAGTACACCTACAACTACGAGAACACGGATCAGGACACCCCGCCGCTGCTGAACAACGGGCAGGAGCGCCACCTGTTCTGCTCGGCGTTCAACTACTGCTCGCCGTCGCTTGACTCGACCATCACGGGCGATCGCTACAAAGTTGCACGCAAGGCGATTCGTCCGCCGAAGTTTTCTGATCCCACGATCAATGTCACCGGGTTTGACCAGCTCCAGGACACCAACTTCGACGCCAACTTCAACACTGACACCCACATCGTGGAGTTGCGCTGGGATGTTGCCGAGGGCTATCAGCTCGACGCCGTCTACGGCCACTGGAATTCCTCCGAGGTGGTGTTCACCGACTGGGATGGCACGCCAGACCTGCTCTATCACACCGACCGCCCCGGCAACTGGGACCAGGACAGCCTGGAATTGCGTCTGTCCAGCACGGGCGATGGCCCCCTCACCTGGTCGGCAGGCGTGTTCCTGTGGCAGTCCAGCTTCGACATCAAGCTCCGCAGCTACATCGGTTTCGCTGGCCCCTTCATTCTGGACATCCCCCAGTACGGCTACCAGGACACGGACTCCCGCGCAGCCTTCTTCGAGGCCGACTACGCCGTCACCGACAAGCTGACCTTCACCGTGGGCGGCCGCTACTCCGAGGACGAAAAAACCTCGGCTGCTCGTGGCGTTGTCGACACCAGCAACCCGGTTGACGGTTTTGCGCCGGGCGTGAACGGAGACCCCAGCGACAAGTGGAACGAGTTCACGCCCAAACTGGGCGTCAAGTACCAGCTCACCGACGACGCCATGGTCTACGGTACCTGGAGCAACGGCTACCGCGCCGGCGGCTTCAACACCCGCGTGGCGTCCTACAGCGAAGCGACCACGCCTTACGACCAGGAGACGGTCGAGAGCTTCGAGGTTGGCTACAAGAGCTCGTGGATGGACAACCGCCTGCGCTTCAACACCGCCGTATTCCTGATGAAGTACGACGACAAGCAGGAAGAGCTCCACCTGCCTGACACCCTGAGTGGCACCGGCCAGAAGACGGTAGTGGCCAACGCCTCCACCGCCGAGATGAAGGGCATCGAGTTTGAGTTGCAGGCAGAGCCCACCGACAACCTCTACCTGCGCGCGAACCTGGCCTATCTGGATGCGGCCTACGACGAGTTCACCTTTTTCGATGCGCTCGTCGGGGCAGAGGTTGATTTCAGCAACCTCGACTTCCGTCGCGCACCGGAGTGGACCGGCAACATCGACATGACCTACGAGTGGGACGTCGCGGGCAACACCATGTGGGCCCGTGTTGCTTACCACTACCTCGGTGAGCACGAAACCAACTTCGACAACTCGCCCGAACTGCACAACGATGCGCAGGGTCTGCTCGATGCCTCGATCAACTACGATTACGGCAAGGCCCGCTTCAGCCTGTTCGGTCGCAACCTGACCGAGGAAGACGGCTACATGATCGGTTACGACGTCGCCAGCCTCTGGTCGTACTCGGCGGCTCGCCCGCCGCGCACCTACGGCGTCGAGGTGACCTACGAGTTCGGTGGCAAGTAAGCCTTCGGCTCGAGCCCAGTACCGGTAACGGTTCCGGGTGCTTTCAAGGCCTTCCACGCGCGGCGTGGAAGGCCTTTTTCATTTATAGCCCTGTGTGGCCTTGAGGAGACCCATCATGAGCACCGATATCGAACTCCAGCAGTTGCTGGACACCCAGGCCATCCAGAAGGCCATTGCCACCTATGCCCGCGCCCTCGACAGGCTCGACGAAAAGATGCTGCGCGGCGTTTTCCACCCTGGTTCGAAGCACGCGCACTTTTTCGAGGGGCCCTCGTCAGACCCCGCGCTGCCCAGCAAGCCGGGCGAACCACTCGACTTCGTGGCCTTTGCCTTCGATGTGCTGCGCTGTCACTCGCGCACGCACCACCAGCTCGGCCAGATGCTGATCGAGTTCGAGAGCGCGACGGTGGCTTTCGCCGAGACCTACTTCACCGCTCACCACCGGCAGCGCCAGATAGGCGACAAGCTCGCCGGTGCCACGGCTTGCGATACGGAGATGGATTACTTCGTGGGCGGGCGTTATGTAGACCGTTTCGAGAAGCGCAAGGGCGTCTGGAAGATCAGCCATCGCACCGGCATGACCGACTGGACCCGGCTGGAGGCGCCGTCCTCGGCAGGCTTCGGCTCCATTGCCGATGCCCAGCTCGGCAAGCGGGGCAAGAAGGACATGGTTTACCGGGCGCGTCAGCTCTACCTCTGAGGCCCTCTGCGCAGGGCGGATTCCGCGAGGGGCCGCTCTGCGCTTTTCATATTTCGTCTTCGCTTAGCGGCGCCAACACCTGCTCGGCATAGAGGCGCAGACAGTTCCAAGCCCTGTCCAATGGCACCCCGCCGGCCATGGGGTGCAGGATCACCGAGTACTCCGGTCCCCCGTTCCGGATCCGGTCACGGCATTGGGCCGGGGTGAGGATCTCGTAGCGACGCTCCTCGCGCAGCCGCTCCAGTGTCAGGTCGGATGACGCAAACGGCCGCTCCACCCCCTCCCGCGCCCAGCCGCCGTATTCCGCAGCCTCGGCCAGCAGACAGGGACCGATCTCCTGCCAGGCACGCTCGGGATCCTCGTCGATGAAGATCAGACTGGTGCCTTCGCGCGGCCAATCCACGCTGCCAGTCTTCCCAACCTTAATTAGCTCATCGTTGTAAGTGCTTATCAAATCAGGCATCTCTGCCGGCGGATAGAAGGGCAGGCCGAAGCGTGCCGCACGCCGTGCTGCGGCCTTGCTCATGCCGCCATACCACAGCGGGGGGTGCGGCTTGGTCTGGGGGACGGGTCCTACGCGCACCGTTCGGCCACGGTACTCGAAGGCTTCGCCGGTCCAGGCCTTCAGCAGCGTCTCGATGATGAAGTCGGTGTCTGCGCCCCGGCTGTCCCAGTTCTTGTCCAT
>CAJADV010000612.1 GCA_903938575.1 uncultured Gammaproteobacteria bacterium | reverse complement strand
TTCACCGCCACCGCCAGATGGTCTTGCAGGCCCTTGCCGACCCCGGGCAGCGCGTGATGCACCCCGATCCCGTGCGGGCGCAGCTCCGCCGGATCCCCCACGCCGGAGAGCATCAGGAGTTGTGGCGAGTTGATCGCACCGGCGGCGAGTATCACCTCGCGGTTCGCGCGGAAAACCAGCGCCTTGCCGCCCCTGCGGCAGCTTAGCCCCGTGGCGCGATTCCCATCGAAAAGCACCCGCTCGACCTGCGTGCGCAGCAGGATGCGCAGGTTGGGGCGTGATCTGGCCGGCCCGAGATACGCCCTTGAGGCGCTGGCGCGCACGCCCTTGTTCACGGTTACATCCACCGGGCCAAAGCCCTCGCGCTGCCCGCCGTTGCTGTCGTCCGTGAAGCCGAAACCCGCCTGCGCGCCGGCCTCCACGAAGGCCTTGGCGAAGGGGTGCCTGAGGCCGGGACGGCTGACCGTGACGGGGCCCGCGTTGCCATGAAAAGCCGGATCGTTGCGGTGAAAGCGCTCGGAGCGCTGGAAATACGGGAGCAGCTCGCGGTAGGACCACCCCGGGTTGCCCTCGGCCGCCCAGCGGTCGTAGTCGCTCGCGAAGCCGCGGTCGTAGACCATGCCGTTGATCGAGCTGCCACCGCCCAGCACCTTGCCGCGTGGCGTGTAGAGCACACGGTTGTCCAGATGGCGCTGCGGTACCGAGGTGTAGCGCCAGGCGTGCGCCCCCGAGAGCATGATCGGCAGCAGCCCCCCGGGCGCGCGGATCAGTGGGCTGCCGTCGCCGCCGCCCGCCTCGATCAGCAGCACGCGCACCGCGGGATCCTCCGAGAGCCGCGCCGCCAGCACGCAGCCGGCAGAGCCGCCGCCCACGATCAGGTAGTCGTAGTCCGGGTGCTTCATCCGAATTGCACGAATTCGATCATCAAGGGATCGCCGTCGCGCTCGAGGTAGCACCAGCGCAAGGGCGGCGAGGCAGGGGAGGCCGGGTAACTGCCCGTCCACACCGGCCGGTAGCCGAGCCCGGCGGCCTTGCCGATCCAGACGTCCAGATCATCGATCACGTAGCGGATGTGCTGCACCCCTTCGCGGCCTGCCGCCAGAAACTCGGTATGCGGTGTGGGGCCGGTGCGCGGGGCAACGATCTCGATCTCGAGGTTTCCGCTGCGGCCGAAGGCGCAAGGGAGATCCGCCATCACGGGCGCGCCGCGGTGCACGGATGGGAAGGGTCCGCTGTCCAGCACGGTGAAGGGGCCGAAGAGCGGCGCGTAGAGGCGCAGCGCGGCGTCCAGATCGCGCACCACCAGGCAGATCTGGTCGGCGGGCGGCAGACCCTCGAATGCGGCCTGCGCGGGCAGGTTCATGCTGCGGGCGTCCAGACCAGCGGCAGGCGGTTGAAGCCCAGCGTCGGGCCCATGTGACCCACGATCTCCGCGCCTGCCGGTACTTCGAAGTCGGGAATACGGCGCAGCCATTCCTGCAGCGCGACGGTGACCTCGGTCTTGGCGAGATGCGAGCCCACGCAACGGTGCGGACCCGCGCCGAAGGTAAGGTGGTTGTTGATTTCACGCTGCAGGTCGATGGTGTCGGCGTGCGCAAACACGCTCTCGTTGCGGTTGGCCACACTCACCGGCAGCACCACACGGTCGTTTTCTTTCATCGTGACACCGCGGTAGACCATGTCTTTCTTCACGCGGCGATAGATGTTCGGCACCGCGTGCATGCGCAGCAGTTCGTCCACGGCCACCGAGAGCTTCTCGCGATCGTCGATGATGGCGGTGAGTGCGCGCCGCGCCGCGTGGTTGTGTGCGAGGTGGCGCCAGATGAAGGTCATCGTGCTGGTCACGGTGTCCAGCCCGGCAACAAAAAGCAGAAAACCGCAGTTCAGTACGTCCTGATGGTCCAAAGGCTGACCGTTCTCGTCGCGTGCCTTGACCAGCACGCTTCCGAGGTCATCGCCCAGGCGGGTGGCGCGCCACGCGAGGTATTCCCCGATCACGGTGTAGATCTGCTGGATGTTGGTGGCACGTTCGGCGTCGTCGTTGCTGCGCATGAAGACTTCCGCCAGATGCACGAACTCCATCAGCCGGTCTTCGGGCATGCCCATCAGGTACAGGAACATGCCCGTCGGCAGCAGGGAGGCGAAGTCACGGCCGAATTCGCAGGCACCGCGCCCGGCGAAGGCATCGAGCAGCACGCCGCTGCGCCGGTGCAACTCGGCCTTCATCTTCTCGACCGCCACGGGCGTGAACAGCGGTGCCAGCAGCGAGCGGAATGTCTTGTGTTCCGGCGGATCCACGCCTTGCGGCTGCATCACGGGGTAGGGTTCTATCGGCGGGATCGGCGTCTGGTAGGTCGAGAACAGGCTGTCATTGCGGAACGCCTCGCGCACGTCCTCGTAGTCGAGGAACACCCAGTGGCCGCCGTTGTGGTGGGTGTAGAAGATGCGGGGCGCGTCGCTCGCGAGCAGGCTTCCCCATTGCTCCAGCGGATCGTTCACCCCGGGCGAGAAACGGTAGATATCGAACTCGTGCATCCGGCCGGCCGGCACGTGGTCGGGTGGCGAGGGGAAATAGCGGCCTGTACTCATGAGCGGTGATCTTCCGTTGCGTGGTAGAGGCGCTGCTCAGTCACTGCTGATAACCAGCGCGCCTTCGGGGCAGTTTTTCACGGCGAGGCGTGCCTTGTGCTCGAGTTCCGGCGGGACTTCGGGCATCAGGATCATGCACTTGCCCTCGATCGCGTCGGTGCCGAAGACCTCCGGACAGCGTTCCTGGCAGCGTCCGTGGCCCTGGCATACCTCGGGCATGACCTCGACTTTCATCAGTGCCTCCATTGCCGCGCCGTATGGAGCATCTGCGTCACACTGCAGCCCGCTGCCTGGCGATGAAATCGTCCAGCGTCTGGTAGAGATACGCGCAGTCCTCCGCGGTCATGGTGGGGTGGCAGGGCAGCATGAGGCCGTGGCGCATCACGCGCTCGGCGTTGGGGCAGCCGAGTGCGTCCACACGGAATTTCACCTTGTGCATCATCGGTTGCAGCGCCGCGTGGCCCGAGAAGATCACGCGGGTGAAGATGCCGGCCTCCTCCAGATGCATCTGCAGCGCGCGCCGGCTCCAGCCCAGTTCGGGGCGCAGTTGCACGGGGTAGCAGATCCAGGTGGTGAACACCTCCGGGTGCACCCGGGTCTTGATGAAGACATCCGCGTGTTTTTCCATGTAGGCCGTGTGGCTGTCGAAGAGCCCCTGGCGCAGTTCCGTGAACATGTCGAGCTTGTTCAGCTGCTCGTGGCCGAAGGCCGCGCCCGCCTCGTTGGGGATGAACCCGTAGGCGAGTTCCTCGAAGATGAACATCCCGTCGTACTCGATGTCGCCGAGGTTCTCGAGGAAACGCCCATCGGAGTCGCCCTGCCGCGAGCCATGCATGAATTTCTCGGAGGAGCGGCCCCAGGCGCGCAGCATCAGCGCGCGGTCCCAGAGGGCCGGGTCATTTACCGCGACCAGGCCGCCGTTGCCCAGGCAGGTGATGATGTGGAAGATCGAGAAACTGGTGATGCTGATATCAGAGCGCGTGCCGGCGGGCTCCCCGCGGAAGGTCCCGCCCAGGGTGTCGGCGCTGTCCTCGATGATCTTCAGGCCGTGCTTGTCGGCGATGGCGCGCAGCCGATCCCAGTCGGGCATGCCGCCAACCAGGTTCGGTATCAGCATCGCCTTGGTGAGTGGCGTGATGTTGGCCTCGATGCGGTCGATATCGATCTGGTAGGTATCGGGCTCCACATCGATCAGCACCGGCACGTGGCCGTTCAGCACGATGCTGGAGATATCGGTGCCGAAAGTGAGCGTGGGCGTGATGATCTCGGAGCCGGGCGGCAGGTCCAGCAGGCGCACCGCAAGCAGCAGCGCGGAGCTGCCCGAGTTCACCATCACCCCGTAGTCCTTGCCGAGCAGGGCGGCCGCGCGCTTTTCGAACGTCTGCACCTGCGCGCCTACCGACATGCCCGTCTGCATCACGCCGACGACGGCATCGATTTCCTTCTGGTCGAGCATGGCGCCGCCGTAGCGGATCTGGCGGGGTGGGAGTCTCATGGGCGGTCTCCTGTGGGTTTTGTGGCGGTTCCTGTTCGCTCGCGCGATCCTGGGCAGGGATTCTGCACCCTC
>CAJADV010000611.1 GCA_903938575.1 uncultured Gammaproteobacteria bacterium | reverse complement strand
TGACCAAAAGCGGCCGCAAGCCCCCGAGTCCACGGGTTTTGACGGGGCTAAACCTGCCCGTTCCTGCAAAACGGGGAGCTAATGGCGTTGCAGCCATGCCCCGGGAGGGAGTGATCCGCTCCAGCACCCTACCCAGGGCTGGAACGGGAGCACTGACCAGCGTCGGGAGACGCCGGATGTGTAAACAATCTCGACACTCGTCGAGGGAGCTGCCCGGCGTGTGCCGGAATCAGCCCCCCACGCCACCCACGCTGCGCTCGGCGAAGGCCGATACCCGCACCCCTAGGCTTTAGCGCTGGCGACGTGGCAATGCGGGCAGCGCGGGGCCCTTGCGGGCGCCCTGGCGGCGGCTGAAAATCTGGACCGCCTCGATCAGCTTCATGCCGCCCTTGCCGCCGGGGCTGCGCAGCAGCATGTTCCCGAAGAGTTTGGTCGCCGCGTCCTGCTTGCCAGCGTTGGCCAGCAAGACGGTCATGGCAAACACCACCCCGAAACCTTCCTTGTCAAGGCCGCGGGCCTTGCGGATCGACTCACGCGCCTCGTCGCCTCGACCAGCCAGCGCCAGCACCGAGGCAAGCCCGCCGTGGGTCTCGCCGAAGCTGCGCTCGATCTCGATGGCATCGCGGAAGGTTTTCTCGGCGCCCGGGAGATCGCCCGCGGCGATCTGCGCCCAGCCAAGCGTCACCCAGGCGCCCGGGCTGTTGGGCATGCCCTGCACCGCCCGCTCCAGCGTGGCCACCGACTGCGGCAGTTCCTGCTTGTACATCTGCACCAGTCCCTTGCCGAGCAGCAGGCGGGGACTATTCGGCTCCTGGGCCAGCGCGCGGTCGATGCACTCCTCGGCATCGTCGATCTCCTGCGTCTCGAGCCCCCACCAGCCGCGCACGGTGTTGGCATTGACGTTCTGCGGATCGCGCTCGAGCACGCGCGCGGCCGTGCGACTGGCGGTTTTCAGGTCGCCCGCGTCCATCTGCAGCAGGGAGACATAGCCCTCGACACGATCGCCGGGCGAGCGCTCCAGCGCCGCCGTTGCCTTGACGAGCGCCTCTTCCGTGCGTCCCAGGTGGTGCAGGCAATAAGCCTGATAGGTGAGGTTCTCGTCGTCATCGAGTCCGGCAGCCGCCGCGGCCTCCAGGGCCTGCAGCGCCTCGGGCCACTTGTTCTGGTAGACCAGCGCCAGACCGATGTTATGGCTGATCGCGGGCACCTGCTGCACCGCCGCCTCCAGACCCCGCAGCACCGCTTCGGCCTCGTCAAAACGGTGCTGGGACAGGTACACGCCCGCCATGCGGCTGCGCGCGATGGCATGCCCGGGCTGGATATCGAGGATCATGCGGAAGCTCGTCTCGGCAGCGCCAAAATCCCCGCTCGCGTGCTGCAGGTCGGCGATGGTGATGCGCAGCGTGATGTTGCCTGGATCGACCTCCAGGAAACCCAACAGCCGCTGGATACGCTCGGGGGAGTTGTCGCCTGCGGCCGTGTTCATGGTCGATTACCTGATGATGGAAAGCGGAAGCCTAGATGTAACGGTCCAGATGCGCAGGGGCGCGCTCGACCGAGCCCTGAACCAGCGCACGCAACGTTGCATGATCGGGAGCGAGACCGCGAAACACAATCTCGGTCATGAAGCGCTCCTTGCCCGGAAGGCCTGCCAACGAGCCCGCATGGAGCGCGAAGCTCGCAAAGGCCTCGGCAAAATCCTCCGCGGCGTTGCGGCCACCATAACGGCTCACCGCAGGCTCGGCGCGCGACACACCCGTGACCCAGCGCTTCTTGTCGAAGGAGGAAATGATCCGGAAATACACGAAATGCCCCACCTCGTGAAACAAGGCCCGGAACAGCTCCGCCCGGCTCGCGCAGGCATGGAGCACGATGGACGATTCCTTCACGTCGTAGCGGCCTTTCAGCCGCGACAGGCCGGGGATGCGCAGCCACCGGCTGATGCCGGGTACCCAGGGCACATCCTCGTAGCGGATTTTCTTCAGGCCCTCGAGCTGGTGCGGCGGCAGGCAGGCCAGGGCACCGGCAACGACATCGGGCGAGACCAGCGGGCATTTCTTGAAGCCCCACAGCTCGATGTTGATGGCGTTGAACTCGAGGGTGCCGCTGGCCGACAGGCGATAGGTGGGTGCTGACATAGGCTCAGTCGACCAGGCCCTGGCTGCGCGCCTTGGCGATCGCCTGGGTGCGACTGCGGACCTCGAGCTTTTCGTAGATGCGGGTGCCGTACCACTTGACGGTGCTTAGCTCGAGACCGAGCAGTGCCGATATCTCCTTGTTACCCAGGCCCTGGCAGATGAACTCGAGAATCTGCAGTTCACGGTGATTGAGCGCCTGACGGCCCTGACGCAGCGATTGGCGGGCGGGACCCGCGTGCCGCAGGCCGCTGAACACCCCCGCCAGGGGCCCCGCAGCCGGAGCGGGCTTCAGCATGGGGCGCAGGTGGATGTCGACGAAGTCGATCAGCTTGCTGATCTGGCGGGGCTGGATACCCGCGCGCATCGCCTCGCCGAGGGACCGGTTTGCGTCGTCCTCGTTGCTGGTCTGGTAAAAACTGATGGCCTTCAGCACATGCTGCAGCGCCGGGGATCCGGGCAGCGCACCCACTACAGGCTGACGGGCCGCGGGCAGCGCCGCTATGCGCGGGCCCGGCGCGCGCGCCTCGAGACCTTGTCTTGCGGCCGTCATCGAGGCGCCCGCCAGCACGCGCATTGCCTTGGTCACCGAGGGCACAACGCCCAGCCCCGCCCGCCCATCCGGTGCATGGCGCTGGAGAATGGCTGCCGCACGCTCGGCGGCCAGCCCGACGCTGGCCCAGCACTCGATGGCCTCAGAGACATGCCCATGCGCCTCGTACCACGCGGCCGCCTCCTCGAGGAACCGGTGGTTCGCCGCATCCCCCTCCTCGGCGAGCAGGAACTGGTCGAGCACGCTCTCGAGGCAGTAGGCGCCGGCCGTAGCGGGCACGCGTTCAAGCCAGCCGATGTGCAGACACTCCTGCACGCCCGCACCGATGTCCCGCACCAGCGCGCTCAGCAAATCGAGGTTCAGCAGCGGCAATCTGCAGGCGTGGCGCAGCCACGGATACGCACGCGCGAGCAACGGCAGCCACCCGGCGGCGAAAAAAGCGCGTGCGGCGGGCAGGCGGGCGATGGCCCTTGCCGCATGACCATCAACGCTGCCGTCATCGGCAGCCGCCACGGCAAGATCGGCAAGGGCCGCTTCCGTAAGCCCGGGCCAGCCCTGGGTAAGGCGGCGCAATTCGTGACGCGTCAGCGCCTGCGGATCACCTGCATCGGTTTGCGCGCCGAGCGGGCTTGCCTGCAGCAGCGACTGCAGCTCGGTGTCGGTGTAGAGGAATGCGCGGTAATCGAGCAGGTAATGCTCGGGGGCGCGGCCACCACCGTGACCCAGCCAGAACGGCCGTTCGCCGATGCAGAGCTGCACCGCCGATACCGGATCACGCTCGGCGACAAGCAAACCGTGCAGGGCGGCGGCAGGCAGCAGCTCCGGGAACAGCAGCACACAGGACTGCGCGGGAAGATCGGCCACCTGCTCCAGCACCCGCTGTGCGGTCAGACGCCGGCAATCGAGCACCATGCGCTGCGCGGTGACGGCTTCAAGAAAGGCGGAGACAGACTCGGCATCAGCGGAGCCGGGCGGGATCAGCGCGCGCACCGGACGCGGGCCTGTGGGACCTGCGAGCAGGCGTTGCAATTCTGCGACGAGCCTCTGCGCGTAGCGCTGCGTGAGGCCCGCTGACGGCACGGCCACCCGGTCACCCCGACCGGGAGCGCGGAAGCAACCGCGCGCCACTCACGCGAAGCTTCCCACCAACGCCTTGGCCACCAGCGCCCAGCCCTCGATCAGCACGAACATCAGCACCTTGATGGGCAGGGCAATCGTGAGCGGCGGCACCATGATCATACCCATTGCCATCAGTACGCTTGCAGAAATGAGGTCAATGAGCAGGAACGGCAGGAAAATCACGAAGCCGATCTGGAAGGCTGTCTGCAGCTCGCTCAGCATGAATGCGGGTATGAGTGTAGTGGTTTCTATCTGCTCCATCGATGTCGGCCGCGGCTTGCCCGAGAGTTCGATCACGAGGGCCATGTCTTTCTCGCGCGTCTGGCGGATCATGAAACCGCGCAACGGCACCAGGGCTTTCTGCGCGGCCTCCAGGGTGGTGATCTCGCCGGCGCTGTAGGGGTCGAAGGCGACGCGGTTCATCTCCTCGATCACGGGGGTCATGGTGAACAGCGTGAGAAACAGCGCGAGGCTCACCAGCACGGTGTTGGGCGGCGTGCTCTGCATGCCGAAGGCCAGCCGCAGCATCGACAGCACGATGATGATGCGGGTGAACG
>CAJADV010000610.1 GCA_903938575.1 uncultured Gammaproteobacteria bacterium | reverse complement strand
TCGAGCATGGCGCCGCCGTAGCGGATCTGGCGGGGTGGGAGTCTCATGGGCGGTCTCCTGTGGGTTTTGTGGCGGTTCCTGTTCGCTCGCGCGATCCTGGGCAGGGATTCTGCACCCTCCAGAGGCCCGGGGGAGGCCGGGGCGATCCAGCAGGGGGACATAAAAGCTCAAATCCCGGCCGGACGGTGACCCGTGTCGCTCGGTCCGCCCGTGCAGCCGGGACCTTCCAGGCCGTATGGCCTTCTCGGGGCCCATGCCGGGGCAGGCAGCGCAAAACCGAAAGTTGACGGACTGCGTATACGATTTTTATAGTCGCGTCCGCGCAGTCCGAAAAGAGCGCCCGCGTTTCAGCACAAAAAAACTAATTGACCAAGGGATCTGAACATGCTTACGCCTGAACTCCGCCGATCCATCCTTGCAGCAGCCATCGCTGCCTCCCTGCTGCCGGGTACCGCCCGCGCGCAGCTGGAACTCGACGAGATCATCGTCACGGCGCAAAAGCGCCAGGAGAGCCTCCAGGACGTGCCGATCTCGCTCACGGCGATCCAGGGCGAGCAGATCAAGGCCGCCGGCATCCAGGACATGACCAAGGTCGCCCAGTACGTGCCGAACCTGCACATCGACGTCGGGGCGATCAACACCAACATCTACATGCGTGGCGCGGGTTCGGGCAACAACCAGGGCTTCGAGCAGTCGGTGGGCATGTACATCGACGGTATCTTCATGGGCCGTGGTCACCAGTACCGCACCGGCTTCCTCGATCTCGAGCGCGTCGAGGTCCTGCGCGGCCCGCAAGGCACGCTGTTCGGCCGCAATACCATCGCCGGCGCGGTAAACATCACCACGGCCTCGCCCACCCCGGGTGACGAGACCAGCGGCGAGCTCGCCGTATCAGCGGAAGAAAACGGCGGCTATATTGCCGAGGGCTTCGTGAGCGGCTCCCTGAGCGACACCTTCGCCGCGCGTCTGGCGGTGAAGTACCGCGAAACCGACGGCTATGTGGACAACACCTTCCTGGGCCAGCAGGAACCGCAGAACGAGTCCAGCACCTTTCGCCTCACGCTCGCCTGGCAGCCCAGCGACGCCCTCGACGTCAACCTCAAGTACAGCCATGCCGATGAGGACATCGTGGGTGCGCCGTCTTCGACCTGGCTGTTCCTGAACGCGGCAGAGCGTACGGCGCAGGTGCCCAACCGCTCTGCGTTTGCGCGGATCGCCTACAGCCTCATGGACCAGAACTTTCCGGGCTTCGAGAACTACGCCGCAGACAAATGGACGACCTTCAAGGACGGCGGCTACGGCAACGACGGCAATCAGGAAATCGGCCGCTATCCCGACAGCACCGATACCAAGGTCGACAACCTCGTGCTGAAGGTCGACTACCAGATAGGTGAATACACCCTGACATCGATCACGGGGGAGTCGAAGTACAAATTCCAGGCCGGTGCCGACGTCGACTGGCTCCCGCTGCAGTTCATCTCGCGCGATGATGACCAGAAATTCGACCAGTTCAGCCAGGAGCTGCGCTTTGCCTCTCCGGGTGGCCAGTTTTTTGATTTCATGGTCGGCGCTTACTACGACAAGAGCAACGTCGATATCGACCGGCTGGTCGTGCTCGATGCGAACATGGATGACCTGGTGCCGAAGGGCTATGGTGGCCTGAACAGCCTGTTCTCGCTGCTGACGGCACGCCAATACAACGTGGAGCAGATCGGCCGCAACCACCAGTACGAACTCGAATCCGAGTCTTGGGCTGCCTTTGCTCAGGGCACAGTCAATTTCACGGATGATCTGCGCTTGACCCTTGGTGTGCGCTACACCAAGGAAGACAAAGACGTCGACAGCGTGCAGTTTCTGTCCGATGACATTCTCGGTTACGACACGCCGAGCGATAATTACTTCCTGCACCGCATCCAGGCGACGAGCTTCAACGCGTATTCCTTCGACTATCAGGCAGATCGCAGCACCGACGACCTGATTCCCGCCGTTATCGTGCAGTGGGACGTCTCAGACGACAGCATGCTCTATGCGAGCTTCTCTCAGGGCTTCAAGAGCGGTGGCTTCACGGATGCCGATGACGGCGAGCCCGGCGATCTGGCGGTGGCCACCTACCCCTGCGTGCCCGGCCAACCGATCGCCTCCTGCTACGACCCGACCAAGCCCAACGATGACTTCGAGTTCGATGACGAGAGCGTAGACGCGCTCGAGATTGGCGGCAAACACACACTGCTCGACGGCGCCATGACCTTCAACTGGGCGGCCTTCTACACGCAATACGACAACCTGCAAACGGCGATCTTCAAGGGCGTAGGATTCACCACCGTCAACGCGGGATCTTCGGAGATCAAGGGCCTCGAGGTCGATACACGCTGGCGCGCCACCGAGAACCTCACGGTCGGCCTGAGCGCAGCCTGGCTCGATGCCACCTACGACGACTTCACGGATGCGCCTTGCAACGCGGTCCAGCTTGACGCCGACCCGCTGTGCGGTACGCCCACCGGGCGGACCAGCAACGATCTTTCCGGTGAGCCCACACAGTACTCCTCGGATTACAGCGCATCCTTCACCTGGGATTACGTCTACCCGATGGGCAGCGTCGAGCTTTTTGCCGGCGGCGAGGTCAATTACCGCGACGAGTTCTACTCCAGCGGTGACAACGACCCGATCGACCTCGTCAAGGACTACACGCTGGTCAACCTGCGTCTGGGCGTGCGCGCCGAGAACTGGGAGTTGATGGGCTATGGGCGCAATATCTTCGACGAGGAGTATTTCTCCCAGAGCTTCGACACGCCGGTTCTTGCCGGTTCGCACTCGCGCTTCATGCAGGAAGGCGCGGTGTTCGGGGTGCGCGGCAAGTACAGCTTCTGACGGGCTGAGGGCCCGCCAATGGCGCGGTCGCCAGCCCTGCGGCTGACCGCGCCCCTGGCGTTCTTCGCGTGAACTCCGGACGCAGGCGGATTCGTCATCCCCCCACCGGGGTGTCCGCGCGCTTCGCACACTCGCTGCTGCAAGAGGTGGCAGCCATCGGCGTGGATACACCCACGCTGCTGCGGGGCCTTGCGCTGCCGTTCACGCCGGAAGACCTTGCGAGCGGTCGCGTCTCGCTGCTGCCCAATCACCAGTTCGTGCTACTGCACGGCGCGTGCATCACGCGCCTCGCGGAGCAGGCCAACCGGGAACGTGACCTGCCGCCCATGAGCAAGGGCGAGGTCGATATGCTCTGCTACTGCGTGATCACCTGCGAGAACCTTGCCGAGGTGATCGAGCGTGCCCGTTCTTTCTGCGCCATGCTCGATCATCGAGCGGCGGACCTCTCGCTGGAACTGCAGGGCACCGAGGCCGTGTTTCACATGACGACCCGGCGGCTCAGGCATAGCGCGAGCGGCTTGCTCACCGATCTCAGTGGCCTCAGCTTCTACCACCGCTTGTTTGGCTGGCTGATCGGGGAGTCGCTACCGGTGCGCGGCTACGGGGTGTATGCCGAGGCGCTGGTCGATGCCGGCACGCTGGAGGGCTTCTACCAGCAGCCGATCCGCTTCGGCTGCGAGGACAACCGCTTTGCCTTCCCGGCGCGGCTGCTCGGTAAACCCGTGGTACGCAGTTACCGCAGCCTGCTCGAACGGCTGAGCCTCTTTGCCTTCGACCAGGTCGGCGAGTTGCAGGCCGGCGGTTCGCTCGTCGAGGCGGTGGCGCAGATCCTTGCCGCAAGACTCGCCCGGGCGCAGGGTCTGCCATCGGTCGCGCAACTCGCGAGCCTGTTCAACCTCAGTCGCGCGACTTTCCAGCGCAGGCTCGCGCAGGAGGGCTCGGGGCTGGCGCACATCCGGCAGACGGTGCGCCTGCAACTGGCCCGTGAACTCCTGCTGCCGGCGGCGGGGCTTAAGCTCGGCGAGGTGGCCGAGCGGCTCGGCTTTAGCGACGTGCGTGCCTTCCGGCGCGCCTTCCTGGCATGGACACAGCTCACGCCTGATGCCTGGCGCCGCGGTCAGGCTTGAAATACGGTACCGAGCGTATCTATAGTTCCGGGCATGCCGGACCGCACCTCCTCCCGACCGGCCGGGGTGTTTCCTGAAAGCGGAGCGAGCAGATGCCGCTTGACTACGACCCCTTCTCCGAACAGGCCATGCGCGATCCCATGCCGCTCTACGCCGCTATGCGCGCCGAGGGCAGGCCCCATTTCATGCCGCGCTACAACGCCTGGGCGCTGACGCGTTTCGAGGACGTGTGGGAAGCGAGCGTACATCACGAGGCTGATGTGACCTTCACGGCGGGTGCCACGCCGGCCCAGGTCCTGCTCGGAGAGCCCGTACCCCACGCATTCACCACGATGGACGCCCCCGCGCACCGCAAGTGGCGCGGCGTCATCCGCAAGGAATACACGCCCGACGGGGCGCGGGCCCACGAGGCCCGGTTCCGGGCGCTCGCCCGTGAAACACTCGAACCGTTGATTGCGCGCGGCGAGTTCGATGCCTACGCCGACTATGCCAATCGCGTTTTCTGCCTGAACTCCGGCTATAACCTCGGCTTGCCGCGAGAAGATGCCATTACGTGGCGCGCGCTGATCGACGAGATCATGCACCGTGAACCGGGGCAGCGTGGCGGTTCTTCGCCCCGGAACCAGGCCGCCGGCATGCAACTGGGTGGCTACCTCTACAACTACGTGCAGACCCTGCGCGCTGATCCCGCCAGGGCAACCGGCCATACCGCCCTGTACCTGAACGCCGAGATCGACGGCGAACGCCTCGACGACGCAGGGATGGTGAGCCTGCTGATCAATTTTCTCGTGCTCGGTTCAGAGACCACGCCAATGGTGGTGGCCGGTGCGTTGCATTACCTCGAGCAACACCCCGAACAGAAGGCTGCCGTGTGCGCCGATCACGGGCTCGCCGAGAGCTTGTATGTCGAGACCTGCCGTTACGACCAGCCGACCAACATGCTTTGTCGCCGTGCTGTGCGCGCCTTCGATCTCGGTGGTGTGCGCATCGAGCCTGGTCAGAACCTGCTGTACATCTATGCCTCGGCCAACCGCGACGAGGCCGAGTTCCCCGCGGCCGACCGCTTCGACATTTTCCGCCGTGCCCCGCGCGACCTGATCTATGGGGCGGGCGGGCACAAGTGCCTTGGCATGCATCTGGCCACCATGGGCGCGGTGATCTTGCTCGAGGAATTCCTGCGTGCCGCGGGAAATTACACGGTGCTCACTGACCGTTGCGAACGCGCTTATGGCGAGCACCTCTCGGGTTACACCCGTGTGCCGCTGCGACTGCACGGCGCGGCCGGTGCCTGACATGGATACCCGAGCCTCCCCCCGCGCACCGAGCCTCCCGGTAGGAGCGGGCCATGCCCGCGACGCCAGCCCTTATCGCGCGCACGGCGCGCTCCTACAGCCGTATCC
>CAJADV010000609.1 GCA_903938575.1 uncultured Gammaproteobacteria bacterium | reverse complement strand
CTGTCGGGTCTTGCTGCCCGTAGGAGCGGGCCATGCCCGCGATCCGCATGCGGATATCGCGCAGGGCGTGCTCCTACGGGTAGGGGCTCGCCACGTCCCCGAGTTCCACATACACGCTTTTCCGTCGCGTGTAATGCTCCACCGCCGCGAGGCCGTTCTCGCGGCCTATGCCGGAGTCTTTCACGCCACCGAAGGGTAACTCCACCGGCGTGATGTTGTAGTTGTTGATCCAGCAGATGCCTGCCTCCAGCGCCGCCACCACGCGATGCGCGCGGGCGAGGTCGCGGGTGAACACACCGGCGGCAAGGCCGAAGGGTGTGTCGTTGGCGCGGCGGATCACGTCGTCTTCATCCGTGAAGGGAAGTACGGACATCACCGGCCCAAAGATCTCTTCGCGCACGATGCGGCAGTCGTCTGGGCAGTCGGCAAAGATCGTGGGTTGCACGAAGTTGCCCTTGTCGAGCCCTGGCCCGGTGGCGCGGGCACCGCCGCAGACCAGCCGTGCCGAGCGCTTGCCTTCCTCGATGTACGCCAGCACTTTCTCCATGTGCTGGCGCGATATCAGCGCCCCGATCTGGGTGGCGGGGTCCATCGGATCTCCCACCAACAGGCCCACCGTGCGCGCTGCCGCCTGCTCGAGGAACTGCTGGTAGAGCGAGACATGCACATACACCCGCGTGCCGTTCGAGCAGATCTCGCCCTGGGTGTAGAAGTTGGCGACCAGTGCCGCGGAGACCGCGTTGTGCAGGTCCGCATCCCCGAAGACGATCAGTGGCGACTTGCCGCCCAACTCCAGCGTGACGTGTTTCAGCGTGGCGGCGGCGGCGGTCATCACGCGTTTGCCCGTGCCTACCTCGCCGGTCAGCGATACCTTGGCGATGCCCGGGTGTCGCACCAGCAGTTCCCCGGTGCGCCCGTCGCCCTGCACCACGTTGAACACACCGTCGGGCAGGCCTGCCGCGCGGTAGACCTCGGCGAGCAGTGTGGCGCTGCGCGGCGTCAATTCGGCGGGCTTGAAGATCATCGCGTTGCCGCAGGCGAGTGCGGGTGCGCTCTTCCAGCAGGCAATCTGCACGGGGTAGTTCCAGGCGCCGATGCCGGCGCACACGCCGAGCGGCTCGCGCCGGGTGTAGGCGAAAGCGCCTTTGAGTGTGTGGTGCTCGCCGTGGATGGCCCCCGCCACGCCAGCGTAGAACTCGATGCAGTCCGCGCCCGAGAGCACGTCGACGGCCTCGGCTTCCTGGATGGGCTTGCCGCTGTCCTGCACCTCGACCTCGGCGATGTCGCGGTTGCGCTCGCGGAGAATCTGCGCGGCGCGGTTCAACACCCGCCCGCGCTCGGCACCGCTCATCGCCGACCACACCGCAAAGCCCGCCTGTGCCGAGGCCACTGCTGCATCGACCTCTGCCGCGCCGGCCTGCGCCACGCGGCAGATCAGCTCTCCGGTGGCAGGATCGATGTTGTCGAAGAGCTCGGTGTCAGCCGGGGCTACGTGCTGCCCGCCGATAAAATGCCGCAGGATCGGTGCGTTCATGCCGCTCAGGCCCGCAGGCGCGCGTTGGCGCCGTCGAATGGGCTCTCGGGCAGCACGGTGGCGCGGTGGCGCGTGCCGAGGATCTCGATCTCGAGCTCGGTGCCCACGGCAGCGTGCTCGGGCGCGATCATGGCGAGTGCGATGGATTTGCCGATGCGGAAGCCGTAGCCCCCGCCGGTGGCGCGCCCTACGGTCTGTCCGTCCAGCAGGATGGGGTTGTTGCCGAGCGCGTCGGCGTCGGTGACGTCATGGACTTCCAGCGTGCTGAATTGCCAGGCCGCACCGCGCTCGCGCCAGGCGAGCAAACCGTCGCGGCCGAGGAACTCGCCCTTGTCGGCGTGCACGAAGCGCTGCAGGCCGGATTCGTCGGCGGAGTACTCGATGGAGAGCTCGGTGCCGATCAGGCGGTAGCTCTTCTCGAGGCGCAGCGAGTTCATGGCGCGGATGCCGAAAGGCTTCAGCGGGATGTCGGCACCTGCTGCCATCAAGGTGTCGAAGATGTGGTTCTGGTATTCCATGGGGTGGTGCAGTTCCCAGCCCAGTTCGCCCACGAAATTCACCCGTGCCGCGAGGCAGGGCGCCATCCCGACCACCACCGGACGGGCGGAGAGCCAGGGGAAAGCAGCGTTGGAGAAATCATCGCGCGAGACCCGCGCGAGCAGCTCCCGCGATTTCGGGCCTGCGATCACCAGCACGCCCATGGCGCTGGTGAGGTCCTGGAACTGCACGCTGCCGTCGCGCGGCATGTGCTTCAGCAGGTAGTCGTGGTCCAGACGCTGCAGCGCACCCGCGGACACCAGGTAGTAGGACTCGGCGCTCTCACGCACGATGGTGAATTCCGAGTGCACGCCGCCGCGCGTGTTCAGCGCGTGCGAGAGCGACATACGGCCGTCGCGCACAGGGAGCTTGTTGGCCACGAAACGGTCGAGAAAGGCGGCGGCGCCGGGGCCGCTCACACGGCACTTGGCGAAGGCGCTCATGTCCTGGATGCCCACGTGCTCGTGCACATGCCGGCACTCGTTGCCCACGTGCTCGAACCAGCCGGCGCGGCGGAAAGACCAGACGTCTTTCTGTTCCACGCCGGGCGGTGCGAACCAGTTCGGACGCTCCCAGCCGAATTTCTGCCCAAAGACCGCGCCGAGTGCCTTCATGCGCTCGTAGCAGGGCGTGGTGCGCAGCGGGCGCGCCGCGATGCGTTCCTCGTCGGGGTAGTGGACGGTGAAGACGTCGGCGTAGGCCTCCTCGTTTTTCTGCTTCATGTAGCCGTGGGTGGCGTAGTCGCCGAAGCGGCGCGGATCCACGCCCAGCATGTCGATGGTGGGTTCGCCCTCCACGATCCACTCGGCGAGCTGCCAGCCGGCGCCGCCGGCGGCGGTGATGCCGAAGCTATGGCCTTCGTTCAGCCAGAAATTGCGGTGCTTCCAGGCCGGACCCACGATGGGGCTGCCGTCGGGGGTGTAGGCGATGGCGCCGTTGTAGACTTTCTTGACGCCGGCCTCGCCAAAGGCGGGCACCACGCGCATCGCGGATTCGATGTGCGGCATCAGACGCTCCAGATCTTCCTGGAAGAGTTCGTATTCCGCGCCGTCGGCGGGGCCGTCTTCGTAGCAGCAGGGCGCGCCTTTTTCGTAGGGACCGAGGATCAGGCCGCCGTTTTCCTCGCGCATGTACCAGGAGCCGTCGGGGTCACGCAGCACGCCCATCTCCGGCAGGCCTTGCTTGTGGCGCGCCTGGATCTCGGGGTGTGGCTCGGTGACGATGTACTGGTGCTCGACGGGTATCACGGGGATGTCCAGGCCCACCATGGCGCCGGTCTTGCGGGCGTAGTTACCGGTGCAGCTCACGATGTGTTCGCAGGTGATCTCGCCCTGGTCGGTGACCACGCACCACTCGCCGGATGCGGTCTGGCGGATGGCGGTGACGCGGGTTTTGCGGTAGATGGTGGCGCCGCGGGCACGGGCGCCCTTGGCGAGTGCCTGCGTGAGATCCGCGGGCTGGATGTAGCCGTCCTCGGGATGACGGATGGCGCCGATCACGCCCTCGGTGTTGCAGAGTGGCCAGAATTCTTTCACCTGCGCGGGTGTGAGCACGTCGACCTGCACGCCGATGGTGCGCGCGGTGGCGGCGTACTGCAGGAATTCGTCCATGCGGTCCCGGCGGCGGGCGAGGCGGATGTTGCTCACCTGGCGCAAGCCCACGGGCTGGCCGGTCTCGGCCTCGAGGCTGCGGTAGAGTTGCACGGAATACTTGTGGATCTGGCCCACGCTGTAGCTCATGTTGAAGAGCGGCAGCAGGCCCGCGGCGTGCCAGGTCGAGCCGGAGGTGAGTTCGCCCTGCTCGAGCAGTACCACGTCGCTCCAGCCCTTGCGTGCCAAGTGGTAGAGGGTGCTCACACCCACCACGCCACCGCCTATCACCACCACGCGCGCGCTCGTTCTCATGCCGATTGTTCTCCGGGTTCGCTGGCGGGGCCAGTATATGCCCGGTACCTCGCCGGCCGCCGGGCCCGCCGCGCACTGCGGGCAAAATTACGACGAACAGAACGGCGCTGGGTGGATGCGACGCAGGGATCGGTCAGACGGGGGCGCCTCTGGTCGATTTTCTTCAGCCGGCGTTCCGTATTTGTGGATGCTTCAGCGCTAGTCGTTGACCATCATTTCAGCGCTCCAGTAGAGTCGCGAGCTCTCCGGTTCCAGTGGTCGATCCCCTTGCCAGTACCGCGCACGCACTCCGCGCTCCAGCTGCTCAGGCAGGCCATCGGTGGCCACCGGGGCTGGCCCCAGTTCTGGCGCAGCCCCGAACCCAAGCCCGCCTACGATGTGGTGATCATCGGCGGTGGTGGGCACGGCCTCGCCACGGCGTATTACCTCGCCAGCAAGCACGGTATCCGCAACGTCGCGCTGCTCGAGAAGGGCTGGATCGGCGGCGGCAACACCGGGCGCAACACCACCATCGTGCGCTCGAATTATTTCTACCCCCAGAGCACCGATCTCTACGATCACTCGCTGCGCCTCTACGAGGGCTTGAGCCACGAACTCAACATCAACCTGATGCTGAGCCAGATGGGTATCCTCACGCTCGCCAACAGCCGCCACGACGTCGAGATGCTGCAGCGCTGGTCGAACGCGATCCAGGTGCAGGGCATCGCCTGCGAGTGGCTGGAGCCCGAGCAGGTGCAGGCCGAGGTGCCGGCCCTTGATGTCTTCGGCATGCGTTACCCCGTGAAGGGCGCTTTCATGCAGCGCCGCGGCGGCACCGCCCGCCACGACGCCGTGGCCTGGGGCTATGCCCGCGGCGCGAGCCAGCTGGGCGTGGACATCATCCAGAACTGCGAGGTGAGCGGCTTCGAGATCAGCGACAACCGCGTGCGCGCCGTGCACACCAACCGCGGCACCATTCGCACCGACAAGGTGGGCATCGCGGTGGCCGGCCACAGCACGGTGTTGGCGACCCTCGCTGGGTTCAAGCTGCCGCTCTCGAGCATGACGCTGCAGGCCTATGTGAGCGAGCCGGTAAAACCCGCACTCGACCGCGTGATCAACTCCCCCATGGTGCACGCCTACATCAGCCAGTCTGATCGCGGCGAGATGGTGATGGGCGCCGGCGCCGATGCCTACTTCTCCTACGGCCAGCGCGGCAACCTGCCCCCGCTGGAAGACGGCGTGCGTTCGATCCTCGAGATGTTCCCCCGCTTCAGCCGCCTGAAAATGATGCGCCAGTGGGGCGGCGTGGTGGATATCAGCCCCGACACCAGCCCGATCATCGGCAAGACGCCGGTCACGGGCATGTACATCAACTGCGGTTGGGGCACGGGGGGCTTCAAGGCCATCCCGGCGGGCGGCGACCTGCTCGCGGCCACCATCGCCCATGACAAACCCCACCCCCTCGCCGAGCCCTTCTGCCTCGACCGCTTCCGCACCGGACGCCTGGTTGATGAAGGTGCGGCGGCGGGCGTGTCGCACTGAGGGCCCGAAGCCATGCTGCAGATCGACTGCCCCTGGTGCGGACGGCGCGACGAAGACGAGTTCACGTGCGGCGGCCAGTCGCACATCGAGCGCCCGGCGCTCGGGTGCAGCGACGAGCAGTGGGGTGACTACCTGTTCGCGCGTATCAACCCCAAGGGCCTGAGTCTCGAGCGCTGGCGCCACACCTACGGCTGCCGCCAGTGGTTCAACATGGCGCGTGACACCGTCTCCCACCGCATTCTCGCCATCTACGGCATGACCGACCCCGTGCCGGTGTTGCCGGAGGCCCGCGCATGAGCCTGCCCAAGCAGCGCATTCCGGGCGCGCGCATCGACACCGCGAAGCCGGTCAGTTTTTTCTTTGATGGTAAGCCCTACCAGGGCTATGCCGGCGACACGCTTGCCTCGGCGCTGCTCGCCAACGGGGTGCGGATACTCGGGCGTGGCTTCAAGCTGCATCGCCCGCGTGGCCTCTTGGCGGCCGGCAAGGAAGAGCCCAACGCGCTGGTGCAGCTCGAGGAGGGCGCCTTCACCGAGCCCAACGTCCGCGCCACGCTGCAGCCGCTTTATGCCGGGTTGCATGCCCGCGGCCAGAACGCCTGGCCCTCGGTGGGTTTTGATGTGCTCGGCATTCTCGGATTCTTCAAGCCGCTGTTCCCGGCCTCGTTTTACTACAAGACCTTCATGTGGCCGAGCTGGCACTGGTACGAGTGGGCGGTGCGTCGACTCGCCGGTCTTGGAAAGGCCCCTCGCGAGCGCGATCCGCAGCACTACCAGCGCCAGAACGTCCACTGCGATCTGCTGATCGTGGGTGCCGGCCCTGCAGGTCTTGCAGCAGCGCTGCAGGCGGCGCCGTCGGGGCGACGCATCCTGCTGATCGACGAACAGGAAGAGGCCGGTGGCAGCCTGCTCGCCGAGCGCGAGACCATCGACGGCAAGCCCGCCATGGACTGGGTGAAAGCCACGTTGGCGACACTCGCCGGACACGCGAACGTGCAGGTGCTCGCGCGCAGCACCGTCACCGGTTACTACGACCACAACGTGCTGGCGGCCGTGGAGCGGGTCAGCAACCACCTGGGGCCCGACGCCCCTGCACACCTGCCGCGTGAGCGCTGGTGGCGGATCCGGGCCGGGCAGGTGATCCTCGCGAGCGGCGCCATGGAGCGCCCGCTGGTATTTCCCGACAACGACCGCCCGGGTGTGATGCTCGCCTCGGCGGTGCGCCATTACCTGAACCGCTACGGCGTGGCCGCAGGCGCGCGGACCGTGGTGTTCACCTGCAATGACAGCGCCTACCGCACCGCGATCGATCTCGCGCAGCGGGGAATCGCGGTGGCGGCTGTGGTGGATACCCGTGCCGGCGGCGCCGGCGAGCTCGGTGAGCGCGTGCGCGGACTGGGCATCGCGGTGCACACCGGTTATCGCGTGCTGGGTACCCGCGGTCGCCGCGGCCTGCGCGCTGTGCGCATCGCGCCGCACGCAGGCGGTGCGGCCATGAATATCGCCTGCGATGTGCTGGCTGTCTCCGGCGGCTGGTCGCCGGTGGTGCATCTGTTTTCGCAGTCCGGTGGCTCGCTGCGCTTCGATGACGGGCTGCAGGCTTTTGTGCCGGAGCGCGCGGTGCAGGCTGTCGCGGCTGCGGGCGCGGCGGCCGGGGTGACCGGGCTTGCTGCGGCGCTTGCAGGCGGTGCCGAGGCCGCACGCACGGCGCTCGAGGCCATCGGTGTGGCGGTGCTGCCTGCGCTTGCCGTGACGGCAGCGCCCGCACCCGCCGAGCGGCCGCTGGAGCCTTTCTGGTTCACGCCGGATGCGGCCCCCGAGTACCAGTGGCTGGACTTCCAGTACGACGTCACGGTCGCCGACATCGCGCTCGCCGCGCGCGAGAATTTCGTCTCGGTGGAGCACGTGAAGCGCTACACGACCAATGGCATGAGTGTTGATCAAGGCAAGACCAGCAATATCAACGCGCTCGCCGTGCTGGCCAGCTCCACGGGCCGCGCCATCCCCGAGGTCGGTACCACACGATTCCGGCCGCCGTATCACCCGGTCACGCTGGGCGCCATCGCCGGCCGCGGTCTGGGCGAGCGTTACGCGCCGCGGCTAGAGACCCCGATCCACGAGCGTCACCTCGAACTCGGCGCGCAGATGGATGACTACGGCGGCTGGCAGCGTCCGGCCTGTTACCTGCAGCCGGGCGAGGACGAGCACCGCGCCGTGCTGCGTGAAACCCGTGAGGTGCGCCGCGGGCTAGCGCTCTTCGACGGCTCGCCACTCGGCAAGATCGAGGTGCGCGGCCCCGATGCGGCGGAGTTCCTCGAGCGGGTGTACATCAACTCGGTGCGCAACCTCGCACCCGGGCGCGCGCGCTACGGCCTCATGCTGAACGAACTCGGCATCGTGATCGACGACGGCGTGCTGGTGCGCCTTGCCGAGGATCATTTCCTCGTGCACACCACCAGCGGCGGCTCGGGCCGTATTTTCCTGATGCTGGAGGAATGGCTGCAGTGCGAGTGGACCACGCTGCGCGTGCGCTGCACCAATGTCACCACGCAGTGGGCCACGGTCACCCTGAGTGGTCGCGGCGCCCGCGACTTGCTCGCGCCGCTGGTGCAGGGCATCGATCTGGGTCGTGAGGCCTTCCCGCACATGCATTTCCGCACCGGCTCGATTGCCGGCGTACCGGCGAGGATCCTGCGTGCGAGCTTCACCGGCGAGGCAAGCTACGAGATCAGCGTGCCCGCCAACCGCGGTCTTGATCTCTGGGATACGCTCCACCAAGCCGGCAGTCACGAGGGCATCGTCGCCTTCGGACTGGAAGCGCTGCTGATGCTGCGCGCCGAGAAGGGTTATCTGCACGTGGGCGCCGACACCGACGGCACCACCAACCCGCTCGATCTGGGCTGGGGTCCGGTGATCGCGAAGAAGCAATCCGATTTCATCGGCCGGCGCTCGCTGACCACGCCCAACGCCACGCGCGAAGGCCGCCTGTGTTTCTGCGGCATCGAGCCGCTCGACCCGTCCACGGCGCTGCCGATCGGTGCCCATGTACTGGACACGCTCCCGGGGGGTACGCGGCGTTCCGGGGGCTACGTCACTTCCTCGTGCTTCAGCCCCGCGCTCGGTCGCTGGATCGGGCTCGGCATCGTGCGTGACGGCCCGGCCCGCGCCGGTGAGATCGTGACAGTCGCCGGCAACGGCATCGAGATGCAGGCCCGCCTGCGTGGCACCGTGTACGTCGATCCCGAGGGAGAGCGCCTCCATGCCTGAACTTCGCGCACGTTCGGCTCTGGCGCGCTTTGCCCCTGCGGGAGAACTCGCAGCCCTCGATCTTGACGGCCTTGCGCTGCGCGAGCTGCCGCCGACGGCGATCCTTCGCGTGCAATTGCTCGAAGACGCACCGGCGCCGCGCGCCGCGCTCGAGGCTGCCAGCGCGCTCACCCTGCCGGGGCCCGGTCGGCTGGCCGGTGACGTGGGGCGGCGTTGCGCCTGGGTGGCGCCACTCGAGTGGCTACTGTTTCTGGCGCCAACGGCAGAGCCTGCGCTGCTCGAGGCTCTTGCGGCAGCGGGCACTGGGGTGTTCGCGACCTCGATAGGCGATGCCCGTGTCGGTATCGCCGTTACGGGTGCGCTGGCAGCCGACCTGTTGGCGCGTGGCACCGGCCTTGATCTGCACGCCAGCAGCTTCGTGCCGGGCCGCACTGCCAACACGCGGCTCGCCCAGCTCGCCGTGATGATTGCCCGCCCCGGCGATGCACCGG
>CAJADV010000608.1 GCA_903938575.1 uncultured Gammaproteobacteria bacterium | reverse complement strand
CGGGGCAGTTCGCGATCTTGCAGGAAACGTGCAGGACGCGGTGCCAACCCTGGTGATGGAGCGGAAGCGACCAACGACACTCGCACTGAGTGTCGTGTCGCGAAGCGCGACGGCGGTTCAACTCCGCCTTAGTCTCTCGGCGAACTTGAGCGGCGGTGTCTTGCTACTCGAGCGACGCGAAGGGGGCGCCTGGGTGCAGCTTCGAGAGCTGACCCCCGCGAGTGCGGTGAGCCAGATGCGTGTGAGCACAGAGGGTGCGGATAGGATCCGCGTGCGCTGGGAGGGTGACGACACCCGCGCCCCGGGTGTCAGCAACGTGATTCGGGTTACGCCGTAGCGTCTACCTTTTCTGGTCTGGCGTTTTCTGATCCCGCTTCTGCTGGACCGGCGAAGTGGCGGCGGGAGACGAGGCCGAGCGCGATTCCGCCCACGAGTGAGCCGAACGCCCGCAACTGCGGCATGTCCCAGAGGCCGCAGACGAAGAGGACCGTGGCGGCAACCTTCCACTCCGTTGGGATGCTGCGCCAGTAGCGGACCATGAGCACCGCACTTCCGACCACGACGATAGCGAGCGCGATTCCGAGCGGGAAGCCACCGTCTGAGAGGCCCTGCAGAATGATGTTGTGGCTCAGGTTGACGTTGGCACGGCCGAGCTCGCGGTCGTTCCAGAAGCGGAGGCTGAACCATCCACCACCGGTGATTGGGTTCATCAGCGCGGTCTGAATCCCGGCGTACCAGGAGGTGACGCGCTGAAAGTCGCTCGCGATGTTCGGGATGTTGCCGGCGAGGAGATCATCGAGTTGTCGTCCGTAGCGGTTCAGGACAAGTCCAACGCCGGAGACAGCTGCCATGGCGCCCGCTGCGAGCATCCATCGCAACTGAATCGTGCTAACCGAGAGGGCGATCGCGACACCACCCGCGAAGAGTGCGAGCAGCGGTCCGCGCGATTCGGTGAAGATGATGGCGACGAAGGTTGCGCCGACGAGCAGTGCGCCCGCCCCCCTTGACTGACCCCAGAGATAGAACGCGGCGAGCGGGAGGGAGATGGCGAGCCCCATCGCGGTTGGCGTTGGGTATCCGAGCGCGGCGAGTCGTCCATTGACGTTGCCGTCAAAGGCTATCTGTCCAATCAGCGGCAGGTCAATCCACGCGATGAGGGAGACGATCAGCGCCGTGATCAACGAGGCGGCGACGATTGGTGCCAGGCGGCGTGTGTGCGCCTGCGAGAGGTGCGCGCCAAGGATCCATGCGCCGAAGAAGAGCGACTGGGTGCCGAAGATCCCGAGCATGTCGAGCGTCTGACCGTTCTCCGAGAAGGTGCCCATGGCGGTTGCAACAATGCGTTGAAGCGGCGCAATGAACGCGCCAAGGAGTGCTGCGCCGAGCATCAGCATCGGAGCGCTTCGATTTACGGTCTCGCGCGATCGGAAGCGATCCCACACGACTCGCGCAACTGCACCCCAGAGGGGGACGGCGCGGAGGAACTCGGCCGGTCCGAACACAAGGCTCGCATCAGCACCGCGATACGGGACGAGCAGGATTGCGAGCGCCGCGCCGAGCATTGGGCTAAACCAGCCGATCGCAATGACGAGGAGGGCGTAGACGCCCGCGAAGAAGCCGATCTGCGGGGTGGCCACGTGGATCACGAACCAGAGTCCAACCGCCACCGTCGTGGCGACGCCGAGCGCGATCGTTCGGTTCTGATCGGTGGCGCTCGAGGCCGGTCTTGGCCCCTGACCAGTTGTGGAGGGGCTAAACGGGTCGTAGGCGCGTTGCCGCAGGTCGGCGTTACCCCTTCGTTCTGCGCGGCGACGTTCTCGTGACATGAGCGCCAGTCTAGACGCTGCGGGGCTTCGCTCCGCTCGTGCGTCTGCCGTGCGGCTCGTGTGTCTGCCGCTCACTCACGCTTCGGCTATCCTTCCCTCCCGTCCTGCACGGGATCGGTCGGGGCGTAGCGCAGCTTGGTAGCGCGCGTCGTTCGGGACGACGAGGTCGGAGGTTCAAATCCTCTCGCCCCGACCAGTTACGCTGGTGACCAGAAGCGAGCAGTGCACATGCGCCCGTAGCTCAGCGGATTAGAGCATCTGGCTTCGGACCAGAGGGTCGGGGGTTCGATTCCCTCCGGGCGCACCAGACCCCCGCACACTCTCTTGTACGCTGTCACCCAATGAGTCCTGATCCACGCACGCTGCGAATTCCGCGCGACCTCCTCCCTGAGGATGGTCGGTTCGGCTCTGGGCCATCGCGGGTACGCGACGCGCAGGTTGACGCGCTCGCCTCGCGCGCTGGGCGCGCACTCCTCGGCACCAGCCACCGCCAGGCCCCCGTGCGCGCGCTCGTTGGGCGTTTACGCAGCGGCGTCGCAACGCTGTTTGCGCTCCCTTCGGATTATGAAGTTGCACTCGGCGTGGGTGGCTCCACACTCTTCTGGGATCTCGCTGCGTACTCGTTGGTTGAGAAGCGCTCGGCGCACGCCGTCTATGGCGAGTTCTCCTCCAAGTTCGCGCGCGCGGCGCGTGCGCCGCATCTGAGCGAGCCACTTGTGATGGAAGCGGCGCCAGGCTCCCGCACCGAGCTTGAAGCCGTTGCGCGAAGTGCAGAGGCCGCCTCCATTGATACGTGGGCGCTGGTGCAGAACGAGACGAGCACGGGAGTGGCGGCGCCAGTGCGCAGACCGCGCGCCGCGTCTGGCGCACCTGCCGCTGGATTGACGATCGTGGACGCAACATCCGCCGCCGGCTGCGTGGCGTGGGATCCGCTGGAGGCAGACGCCTACTACTTCTCGCCACAGAAGGGGCTCGGCGCAGACGGCGGACTCTGGATTGCGGCGCTCTCGCCCGCCGCGCT
>CAJADV010000607.1 GCA_903938575.1 uncultured Gammaproteobacteria bacterium | reverse complement strand
CCCGACCGGGAACCATGCCGCGATCGCGACGGCCTGCACCGGAAAAATCGGCGCATGCACCAGACCGACAAGAAATCGGACCACCAGCAACACGCCGATCACCGCGGCCACCGAACCGGTAAAAAAACCCGGCAGGAAGCCCGTTGCAACCGAGGTGAGCAGCCACATCACGCCGAGTATCGCCAGCACCCGGCGCGCCCCGAAGCGCTCCCCCAGCATGCCGCCGGGCAACTGGCCGATCGCGTAACCGAGCGGGAAGGCGGCGTAGATCCAGCCCATCTGGACTTCATCGATGCCGAGTGCCGGCATCATGAACTGCCCCGCCACCTGGATGTCCTGGCGCAGCGCGTAGGAGAGGAACGCCATGGCCGCCAGCAGCCAGAAGAACTTCCAGCGCGTGTTGCCGACCACTGCAGCCCTCATGCGCGGGAGCCTGCAAGCACTGCGTGCAAGGCAGCGGCGAGGGGTTCGATATTGCGCGGCGTGATGCCGGCCACGTTGATGCGCGTGGAGTCGAGCATGTACACACCGAACTCCTCGCGCAGGCGCGTCACCTGCGCCGGCGTGATGCCGAGGAAGGAGAACATGCCCTTCTGGCGACGGACGAAGCCGAAGTCCGTGCCTGCCGCATTGCCGGCGAGCCTGGTGGCCAGCAGTTCACGCATGGCGTTGATCCTGGCGCGCACCTCGCCCAGTTCCTGCAGCCAGTCGGCACGCAGCGCAGCGTCACCGAGAATGCCAGAAACCACCGCCGCCCCGTGCGCGGGCGGCATCGAGTAGATCTGGCGCGCGGCAGCCATCGCATTGCTGAGCACCGCATCGGCCCGCTCGGTGTTCCGCGCCAGGAAATACACGCCGCCGGCGCGCTCGCGGTAAATGCCGAAATTCTTCGAGCAGGAGGCCGCCAGCACGCACTCCGGCACGGCGGCCATCATGTGACGCAGCCCCGCAACGTCCTCCTCGACGCCGTCGGCAAGCCCCTGGTAGGCGGTATCGATGTAAGGCGTGAAACCCGTGCTGAGCGTGAGCGCGGTGAGCTCACGCCACTGCGCGAGATCGAGGTCCGCGCCGGTCGGGTTGTGGCAGCAGCCGTGCAGCAGCACCACGTCTCCAGCGGGCACGTTGGCGAGCGCCGACATCATGGCGTCGAAGTCAACGCCACGCGTAACCGGATCGTAGTAAGGATATTCGACGAGCTCCAGGCCCGAACCACCGATCAACGGCATGTGGTTGGCCCAGGTGGGAGAACTCACCCAGACGCGCGCCGCAGGTCGGGCGCGCCGTATCACTTCGGCGCCGATCCGCAGCGCGCCGCAGCCCCCGGGTGTCTGCACGCCGCGAACGCGGCCATCGCGCAAGGCCGGGTGCTCGGGGCCGAGCAGCATAGCCAGCATGCGCTCGTTGAACTCAGGATCTCCCGCGATGCCCTGATAGGTCTTGGTGGTCTGCGTGAGCAGCAGCCGCGATTCGGCTTCCTGCACGGCACGCATGACCGGCGTGCGCCCCTCCTCGTCCTGGTACACGCCTACGCCGAGGTCGATCTTGTCGGTGCGCGGATCGGCGCGAAAACGTGAGAGCAGACCGAGGATCGGGTCCGGGGGCAACAGCGGGACATCATCGAACATGAGCGGGAATTCCTGGGGGCGCGGGTAGGTGGCAGACAGTGCTCAGAGCGCCGCCGGATCGCCATGGACGGGCTTGCCGTCGAGCAGCGTGAGCAGCGCAGTGGTCTCCGAGATGTCACGCGGATCGATGGTGAAGAGGTTACGGTCGAGCACCACCAGATCGGCGGCCTTGCCCGTCTCGACAGAGCCCGTTTCCCGCTCGATACCGTTCACAAAGGCTGAGCCAATGGTGAAGGCAGCGATCGCCTCGGGCAGCGCGATACGCTGCTCGGGCAGGAACACCTCGCCATCGGGTATAGAGGGATCGGCGCGGCTCACGGCGACTTCCATCTCGATGAAGGGATTGGCCGTGGAGACCGACCAATCGCTGCCGAACGCGACCATCGCGCCCGTGGCGCGCATCGCTGCGATGGGGTACATCCAGCGGGTGCGTTCCTCACCGATGAAGGGCGTGGTGAGCTTGGTGATGTACTCATCGGCCCAGCCCCACAACGGCTGGAAGTTGGCTATCACCCCAAGCGGCCGGAAGCGCGGCAAATCCACCGGGTTGATCATCTGGATATGCGAAATGTGGTGGCGTAAACCGGAATTGCCATTGGTCTCCCGGGCCGTCTGCACGGCGTCGAGGCACTGGCGAATGGCACCGTCACCGATGGCGTGAAAGTGCACCTGGAAACCCTTGGCATCCAGCGCCGTCACCGCGCTCTTCAGCAGTTGCGGGTCGATCATCGGGATGCCTTTCGGCGAGCCGTGCACGTGGTAGGGCTCGGTCATGACTGCGGTGTAGTTCTCCATCACGCCGTCCTGCATGATCTTGACCGCCGTGGCGCGCACCCGGCCACGCGTGTACTTGCTGCGCTGAGCTTCCATCGTGGCTATCTGCTCCAGCCCGCCGTCACGCACCCACCACTGCGAAACCACGGCCTTGAGGCTGAGACCACCGGTTGCATCCAGCGCGGCATAGGCCTCGAGTTCGGGCTCGCGCACGCCGGCGTCCTGGACAGCGGTTATGCCGTAGGCGTTCAGCATGTGCTGGGAATAGCGCAGCCCCGCGATGCGCTTCTCGAGAGTCCATGCGGGAACGTGCTTGCCCACCAGCGCGCCGGCGCCTTCCTGCAGGCTGCCGATGGCCTCACCGGTCTTGGGGTCGCGGTCGATGCGCCCATCGGCGGGATCGGGCGTGGCGCGGGTGATGCCCGCGATCTCAAGCGCCTTGCTGTTCACCCAGGTGGTGTGGCCATCGGTGCTGCTGAGATACACGGGACGGTCCGGCACCACCGCGTCCAGCAACTCCTTGGCCGGCATGGCGCCCGGGCCAAAAGCCGACATCAGCCAGCCGCCACCCAGGATCCACGGCTCATCGGGATGAGCGTCTGCGTAGGCCTTGATCGCAGCCACGTATTCCTCGGCGTTGCGCTTACCGTTCAGATCGCAGGCGGAGGCCTCGATGCCACCGCTGATCGGGTGGATGTGCGCATCCTGCATGCCGGGGATCACCATGCGTCCCTTGAGGTCCACCACCTGCGTGGACGATCCGACCCGTTCGCCCAACTCGGCATCGCGCCCCACGAAGACGATCTTGCCGTCCTTGATCGCGACGGCCTCGGCCCAGCTGCGGGCGGAATCGACGGTGTAGATCGCGCCATTGCGCAGCACCAGGTCCGCGGCAGCTACCGACGGCGCCGCAGCAACCGACAGCGCGGTCGGCGCGGCAGGCGTGGTGGCAGCATCGCGGGCACCGCAGCCAGCGAGCAGGATACCGAGAAGAAAACCTCCGGCTAACCGCGCCGGGGCAAGGCTTGAGTTACGCGACATATCAGAACTCCTCTTTAGCAAGAAGGGCATGGATACCCGCGGCAAAAGCGGCGACCAGCGCATCGGCGTCGCCGCGCTCGGTGTGCGGGCATACGAGCATCATATTGTGGAACGGCGTGATCAGGACGCCCCGATTGAGCATGAACAGGTGCAGGAAGCGCTCAAGCTCGGTGTCGAACGCAGCCTCGGCCTCCCGCCCGGTGCGCGGCGGCACGGCGCAGAACTGGAACTCGACGCGCGAACCGAGTTGCGTCACCGACCAGGGAAGCCCGTACCCGGCGATCACCCGGCGCAGATTCGTGGCAACCCGCTCGGCCAGCGCAATCATGTGAGCGTAGGCCGCGCTGGTCATGACCTCGGCCAGATTGGCGCGCACGGCATGCAGCGTGAAGGCGTTGGCCGACAAGGTGGTGCCCATGCCGGAATGGCCGTGTCCGCCGCCCTGTGCTGCGCGCTCCTGCGCGGCGCGCATACCGCGCGCAACCGGCTCCGTCACACCGAACACGGCGCAGGGAATGCCCCCCGCGATGGGTTTGCCCAGCACGAAGAGATCCGGTTCCAGCCCGAAGGCCCGGGTGTAGCCGCCGGGGCCGGTGCTGATGGTGTGGGTCTCGTCGATGATGAGCAGCGTGCCGTGCGCGCGCGTGAGGCGACGCAGCGCCGCGTGATAGCCAGGATCGGGCAGGACCATGCCGATATTGGTCATCGCCGGCTCGCAGAGCACGGCGGCGACATCACCGGGCGCGAGCGCTGCCTCCAGCGCCGCGAGATCGTTGAACTCGACCACCCGCATGAAGGCGCCGAGGTCCTGTACCTGCCCGATAAGTCCCGGGCGGTGCACGGTGCCGTGCTCGCCGAGCCGCACCAGCGTCTCGTCTACCGCACCGTGATAGCAGCCGTCGAAGACGAGGATCACGGGGCGCGCGGTCACGGCGCGGGCCCAGCGCATCACGGCCCGGTTGGCATCGGTGGCGGTATTGGTGAACTGCCAGTACGGCAAGCCGAAGCGCGCCGCCAGCTCCTGCCCGATCCAGACGGCGTCCTCGCCGGGCAGCATCGTGGTGTAGCCGCGGTCGGCCTGTTCACGCATGGCTGCAGCTACCGCGGGCGGGGCATGACCAAACATCGCACCGGTGTCGCCGAGGCAGAAGTCCGCGTAGGCATGACCATCGACATCGACGAAATGGGCCCCGCGGGCCTCACGGACAAAGAGCGGAAACGGGGTGGGCCAGTCGGCCATCCAGTGCATCGGCACGCCGCCGAAAAGTCCGGTATGCGCGGACTGCGCGAGTTCGCGCGAATGCGGGTTGGCGAGGGCGAAGGCGCGACTCTCGGATTCCTGGAGGTCTCGCATGCGGGCCCGGCAGACGAGCGTGTGGGTCATGAGAGCAAGGGGTCCCGTCAGAGCGCTTGCGACAACGGCGCCGCATGCCACACCATGGGCCGAGAATAACACGGAGATTTCCTGCCATGCCGATCACGCGCCGCGACTTCGTCTCGGGACTTGCGCTGGCCTCCGGCGCGCTCCATCTCTCGCCGTTAGAGGCGGCCGCGCGCGGGCTGCTGGACCCCGGCGCCATCGGCCCCGACTACTACCCGCCGCGCCTCACCGGGCTGCGTGGCAGCCATGCCGGCTCCTTCGAGATTGCCCATGCACTCGCGCTGGAGGGCAAGGCGGCCGCACTGCCTGCGGCCGCCATCGATGGCATCTACGATCTCGTGGTGG
>CAJADV010000606.1 GCA_903938575.1 uncultured Gammaproteobacteria bacterium | reverse complement strand
GTGCTCGCGAAGAGGTGCGACATCAGCGCCTCGGCATCGATGCGGTTGGAGCGCATCTCGATCACGAGCCGGGTGGGGTTCTCGTGGTCGGACTCATCGCGCAGATCCGCCACCATGGGGAGTTTTTTCGCCTGCATCTGCAGGGCGATCTGCTCGAGCACCCGCGCACCCGAGACCTGGAAGGGCAGCGCCGTCACCACCAGGGAGTCTGGCTGCTCCCTCTGCCACACAGCACGCGCACGCAGGCTGCCGCGGCCGGTGGCGTACATGTCGCGAAGATCTTTCTCCGAGGTGATGACTTCGGCTTCGGTCGGGAAGTCAGGCCCCCGCACGAAAGCGGTGAGATCAGCCGAACTTGCATCGGGATGCTCGAGGAGATGCAGGCAGGCGGCGACGATTTCGCGCAGGTTGTGCGGGGGAATGTCGGTGGCCATACCCACCGCGATACCGGTGGTGCCGTTCAAGAGCACATGGGGCACGCGCGCCGGCAGGATCTCGGGCTCCGACATGGTGCCGTCGAAGTTGGGCAACCATGTCACGGTGCCCTGCCCGATCTCCGCGAGCAGCAGCTCCGCGAAACCCGCGAGCCGGGACTCGGTGTAGCGCATGGCCGCGAAGGACTTCGGATCGTCGGGCGAGCCCCAGTTCCCCTGCCCGTCGACCAGCGGATAGCGGTACGAGAAGGCCTGCGCCATCAGGACCATCGCCTCGTAGGCCGCGCTGTCACCGTGCGGGTGGAACTTGCCGATCACGTCGCCGACCGTGCGCGCTGACTTCTTGTACTTGGCGCTGGCGCGCAGCCCGAGCTCGTGCATCGCGTAGATGATCCGGCGCTGCACCGGCTTCAATCCGTCGCCCACGTGCGGCAGCGCGCGGTCGAGGATCACGTACATCGAATAATTGAGGTAGGCGCGCTCGGTGTAGTCGCGCAGCTTCACGCGCTCGTTCTCGACGTTGCCCGAAAACATGTCCTGGGCCATGAAATGCTCCGTGGAAGGCGGCGCGTATGCTAGTCGGAAGCCGGAGCCACGTCATCCGCCGCGGGACTGGTGAGGTCAGCGGCGATCTGCCGGGCGAGCTCGCCGAGCAGCGCGCTGTAATCGGCGGCCACCGACTCCGCACCCGCACCCGAGCGGGGCCGGCTGAGACGCCCGAGCCGGTCGCGCGCGGGTCGGGTCCGCGCGCCATCCTGCACCGACCACGTGGCCACGAGCTCGACCTCGGCGGGTCCGGCATCGAGACGCTCGATGCGCACCATGAGCTCACGCTCCGGCACCCAGTCGCGCGGCCACGGCGCGAGCCGCACACGCTCGGTTCCAGCGACCGCCGCAAGGTCGAGCAACAGCACCCGTGCCACGCCCTGATCGAGCGGCTCGGCCCAGCGGGCGAAGTCCGCGCGACGCACGCTGTTCGGGCCAGAGTGCGTCTGCACCTGCGGTGCGAGCAGGTAATCGGCAACCTCCAGCCTTGCGATGCCGATACTGGGCCCGCCGGCGGCGGGGAGCGGGGTCGCCGTTGCCTCCAGCAGGTACCAGTCCGTGGACGGCGTGGAGCCGCAGCCCGCCAGCGGCAAGAGCAATACGAGCAGGCGCGATGCGAACAGCAACGGCGAAGGATGCGTCATGGTTGGTCCTCGGCTGCGGGTTTGCGGCCACGTACCAGCGACTCGGGCTCCCGCGAAAGCGTGTCGGCCAGCACCTCCATCGCCCGCGCGGCGCGACCGATGCCTGCGGCAGCCTCGGAGAGATCGTGCAACGCAGGCGAGCGATCGGAGACCGCGTAATTCACCTCATCGGAGGTGCGCTGCAGACTGGCGAGCGTGGCGTCGAGTTGCACCAGGCTGTGGTCGAGTCTTGCGCTGATGCGCTGCACCTCGGCGCGTGTTGCGGTCAGCTCAGCGCTGGCCGTGTCAGAGAGATGGCCGACCTTGCCGCCGAGGACGACCAGCTCACGATCGGCATCGACCGCAAGTGCGCGCACATCGGCGAGGGTGGCGTTCAGGCTGGCGGGCAAACGCTTCATCTCGGGGTCGGTAAGCAGGGCCTCGAGGGCACGCACCGTGTTGTCTGCCCGCTGCACGAAAGCCTGGATATCGATCTCACTCACGCGCTCGAGAATGGCCTCGATTTCCGTGGGCGCGGTGGGAATCTGCTGAACGCCGGTGTCGTAGTCCACGTAGCGGGCAGGCGACTCGGGCATGAAGTCGAGATCGATATAGAGCAGCCCTGTGAGGACGCTCTGCATACGCAGTTGCGCGCGCAGACCTCGCGAGACCAAGGGTTCCAGGGGCACTTTGCGCGCCACGTCGTGGCCGATCCCAAGATCAGCGACATTCACCGAAATGAACACCGGCGTCACGAACTGCTCGTGCTGGCTGTCGTAACGCAGGACAATCTCGCGCACGTCGCCGATCTTGACCCCGCGCAGCGTGACCGGCGCACCCACGTTCAGCCCCTTCACGGAGCCGGTGAAGATCACCGCTGCGCTGCGCAACTCCTTGCTGCCGCCGAAAAGCGCGGTGCCGAAGAAGGCGAGCGAGCCCACCACCAGCACGATCGCGCCAACCACGAACAAGCCGATGGCGGTGGAACTCGGGCGGGCGCTCATGGACCCGCCGGTGCCGTGGCATCGCCACGGGCGAGAAAGCGCCGCACAGCGGCATGCGGACTGGAGCGCAGCAGCTCGCGGGGGGAGCCGGTATCAAGCATGGTACGAGTCTCCGCGTCGAGGTATACGGAATTGCTGGCAATGGCAAAGATGCTGGCAAGCTCGTGCGTCACGATAACCACCGTAACGCCCAGCACATCGCGCATCTGCATGATCAGTTCGTCGAGAAGGCGGGAGCTCACCGGATCAAGCCCCGCCGAAGGCTCGTCGAAAAACAGGATCTCGGGATCCAGCGCGATCGCCCGGGCGAGCCCGGCGCGCTTCTGCATGCCACCGCTGATCTCGGAGGGATAGTACTCCTCGAAACCCGCCAGCCCCACCAGCGCGAGCTTGTAGGACACCATCTCGCGCACGCTGGCAACATCAAGCGACGTGTACTGCGTGAGCGGCAGTGCCACGTTCTCGGCCAGCGTCATGGCACTGAACAGCCCACCCGCCTGGTAGGTGATGCCCCAGCGCCGGCGCATGGCCGCGCGTGCGTCCACGCCGCTATCCTGGTAACTCACGCCGTTGTAGAAAACCTCGCCCGCGACCGGCTCGTAGAGCCCGATCATGTGCTTCAGCAGGGTTGATTTGCCGCAGCCACTGCCCCCCATGATGACGAAGATGTCACCGCGCGCCACCGTAAAATCGAGCCCGCTCTGGATGACACGCGTGCCATAGCGCATCTCAAGCCCCGCCACGCGGATATGCTCGCGCGCGCTGTCCACGCTCAGATACCCAGCCGCTGATAAACGATATTGAACGCTGCATCGGCGATCACCAGCCACACGATGGCCCTGACGACCGCGACCGTGGTGGCCTGACCCACCGCCTCGGAGCTACGCCCGCAACGGATACCGGCACGGCAGCCCGTGGCGCCGATCAGCAATCCGAAGGCCAGGCTCTTGGCCACGCCGGTAGCGATGTGCGTGACCGTCACGGCCTCCTGCGCGCCCGCCAGATACTGCCCCCAGCTCACATCCATCGCCATCGCCACAGGTGCACCGCCAAGTATCCCCAGCACATCGCTGTAGATGCACAGCATCGGCATCACCAGCACCAGCGCCAGCATCCGCGGCAGCACGAGAAACTCGATGGGTGAAATGCCGAGCGTCTCGATGGCGTCGATTTCCTCGCGCGTCTGCATGGTGCCTAACTGCGCGGCATAGGCGGCCCCGGTGCGTCCGGCCATGATGACACCGGTCATCAGCGGCGCCATTTCGCGCACCATGCCGAGCGCCACCAGATCGGCCACGTAGATCTGGGCGCCGAGTTGCTGCAGCTGTACCGATCCGAGATACGCGAGGATCATGCCGACCAGGACGCTGATCAGGGTGACAATCCCGAGTGCCTGGGGCCCTGCCTGCTGCACGAACCACAGCAGATCGACCATGCGCATCCGCGCCCGGCCGCAAACGAGCCGGCCACAGGCGAGCACCACTTCACCGGCGAAATTGCAGGCGAGCAGCAGCTCGTCAACGAAGGCAATCACGGGTTCTCCCGCAAGCAACCGGCGGATCGCGCCGGGCCGCACGCTGACCGGGCGGCGGTGCGGGGCCACGGCGTCTGCCAGCGCGAGCAGGCGGAGCGCTCCATCGGGTGCATCGCCCGGATCAAAGTCCATCGCAGAGTCGAGGCACGCAGCCCGGCAGGCGCGCAATGTGCTGACCAGCACGGAGTCCCACTGCCCGAGCGCGGCACAGTCGACCCGCAGCCTACGGCCCGCACACTGGCGCAGGCTGGCGGTCACGTCATCGACGCCAGGCGGCGTCTCGCGCGCCAGCCAGTCACCCATCAGCCGCAGCACGACACCGGAGTCGCCGTCGACGACTTCGAATCGGGGCGGCGTGCCCATGGTCAGACGATCTCCGCGAGGTTACCGCTGCGCTCAAGCCAGTCGCGGCGGTCGGTGGAGCGCTTCTTGGCGAGCAGCATGTCGAGGATTTCCTCGGCGCGGTCCTCCTCGGCGATGGTGAGCTCCACGAGACGGCGCGTATCGGGGCACATCACGGTCTCGCGCAGCTGCAGCGGGTTCATCTCGCCGAGCCCCTTGAAGCGCTGCACGTTCACCTTGCCGCGTTTCTTCTCGGCCTCGATCAGGGCGAGAACACCCTGCTTTTCCCCCTCATCGAGTGCGTAGTAGACGTCGTTGCCCACATCGATGCGGTAGAGCGGCGGCATGGCGACGAAAACGCGTCCGGCGTTGACCAGCGGGCGGAAATGGCGCACGAACAGCGCGCAGAGCAGTGTTGCGATGTGCAGCCCGTCGCTGTCGGCATCCGCAAGGATGCAGACCTTGCCGTAGCGCAGGCCCTCGAGATCCGCCGAGCCCGGATCCACGCCCAGCGCAACGGCGATGTTGTGGATCTCCTCGGAGGCAAGGATCTCGCGGCTGTCGAGCTCCCAGGAGTTCAGTATCTTGCCCTTCAGCGGCATGATCGCCTGGAACACGCGATCACGCGCCTGTTTGGCGGAACCACCGGCGGAATCGCCCTCGACCAGGAAGAGCTCGGTGCGGTCGAGGTCCTGCGCGGTGCAGTCGGCAAGCTTGCCCGGAAGCGCGGGCCCGGAGGTCACTTTCTTGCGCTCGACCTGCCGACTCTTGCGCAGGCGACTCCCCGCGGCGCTCACCGCCATCTCGGCCAGCCGGTCGCCCTCGCCGGTATGCTGGCCGAGCCACAAACCGAAAGCATCGCGCGCGACACCCGAGATGAAGGCCGCCGCCTCGCGCGAGGACAGTCGCTCCTTGGTCTGACCGCTGAACTGCGGCTCGCGGAGCTTTGCCGAAAGCACGTAGGCGCAACGGTCCCAGAGATCCTCTGGGGCGAGCCGGATACCGCGGGGCAAGAGGTTGCGGAACTCGCAGTACTCGCGCAGTGCCTCGAGCAGCCCCGTGCGCAGACCGTTGACGTGCGTGCCGCCCTGCGTGGTGGGAATGAGGTTCACGTAACTCTCGGTCACGAGGTCGCCGCCCTCGGGCAACCACTGTACCGCCCAGTCCACGGCCTCGGAGCTGCCGCTGAAACTGCCCACGAAGGGCTCTGCCGGCAGCGTGACAAAACCGTCAGTGGCGGCACGCATGTAGTCGGGCAAACCGTTCTCGTAGTACCACTCCTCGCGCGTGCCGGCGGCCTCGTCGGCGAAGCTGAGCCTTAGCCCCGGGCACAGCACCGCCTTGGCTCGCAGCAGGTGGGTGAGACGCGAGACGGAAAATTTGACGGTGTCGAAATAGCGCGGATCCGGGCGAAACCGCACGGTGGTGCCGGTGTTGCGCTTGCCGACGGTGTCGACCACCTCGAGCCCGGAGGCCTTCTCGCCGCCCCGGAAGCTCATGCGGTAGACATTACCGTCACGGCGCACGCGCACCTCGAGTTCCAGCGAGAGCGCATTGACCACCGAGATGCCCACGCCGTGGAGGCCGCCCGAGAACTGGTAGTTGCGATCGGAGAATTTGCCGCCGGCATGCAGGGTGCACATGATCACCTCGACGCCGGGCTTGCCCTGCTCGGGGTGGATGTCCACGGGCATCCCGCGGCCGTCATCGGTAACGGCGAGCGAGCCATCGGCGTAGAGCGTGACCTCGATGTTGCGGGCATGGCCTGCGAGGGCCTCATCGACACTGTTGTCGATCACTTCCTGGGCAAGGTGGTTCGGGCGCGAGGTGTCGGTGTACATCCCGGGGCGCTTGCGCACGGGATCGAGCCCGGTGAGGACCTCGATGGCCTCGGCGTTGTAATCGGAGGTCAGTGCCATTGGGCTTCCGGAGACGTTGCGGGATGACGCGGCTGCCAACAGTCTATCGGACCTGGCGTCACGACGGGTTGCTCAGAGGTATCCGGCCGAATCACGGTCGAAACTGAAGGCGACGCCCTGCACCCGCGACACCCCGGTACGGACGCTGCCATCGGCCGCGAGATCCAGCCAGCGCAGCCCCGGCGAGCACTCGTCAACGCGAAAGCCTGCGCTGGAGGGCGCGAACTGGATGCAGGTCGAGGGGCTCGCGAGCAGTGCGATGCCATCACGCTCCCCGGAAAACTCCTGATGCACATGCCCCCACAGCACCAGCCTGACCTGCGGGTGGCGCCGCAGCACGGCAAAAAACGCCTCGGCATCCGCGACCATCTGCTCATCGAGCCAGACGCAGCCGATCGGCACAGGCTGATGATGCAGGCAGACCAGCGCGTGCAGGCCGGGTGCGGCACCGAGCAGGGTGTCGAGCAAGGCGAGTTCTTCCTCGCCGAGCCTGCCGCCCACTTCGCCGGCTACGGCAGAATCGAGCAGCAGTACCTGCCAGTACGGACTGCGCACCGCCCGCACCATCGGGCTGCCCCGGCCAAGCACCTGCTGCATGGGGAGGAATTCGTCGTGGTTGCCGGGCAACCATGCCCAGGGCACACCCAGCGCGTCGAAGGCATCGCGGGCGCGGGTGTAGGCCTCGACGGATGCGTGGTTGGCGATATCACCCGTGGCGAGCAGCAAATCCGGCACGGCTGGCAATGAGCCGACCATAGCCAGTACGTGGGCGAGGCTGGAATCGGTGTCCATCCCCAGCAGCCTGCCACCCGAGGAGCGCTCCAGATGTGTGTCGGTCACCTGCACGATGCGCAACTGCTCGCCCGGAGGGTTGATATGGAGAATGGCCGGACTCATGGGGGTGGCATCATCAGCACTGCGTCCAGCGCCAGCCCCTCGGCCAGACAGCTGTCCAGCCATTCACCAAGCAGGCGGTCGAGCTGCCACTTCTCGTCGCGCGCGAATCCGCTGCTGTTGGGATAGGGGTAACGGGGCAGCAAGCGCCTCGTCTGCCGGCATCCCGTTACCTCGGCCATGCGGGCGTCCAGATACACGCGGATGCTGATCTCCAGGGCCGCGGCACTCCATACCGGATGCACCTGCCGGAGCTCGATGACAGCCGTGTAACGCGAGCGCTCGGTGACCCGCAGCTCGAGGGCGTCCTCGTGGTCCGCAGCAAAGCGGATGCCTATGCACTGCGACTGCCCCGGCGCAAAGCCGGGTAGCAGGCGCGCAAGACGCAGGAAATTCACCTCGCACTCGGCGTGGTGGATCTGCAGCGGGTATCCGCGCCTCAGTAAAGGGAAGCCATCCAACGTGAACGTGTCCGCAGGTCGATGGAGCCGCGAAAGTATATTAGGCGAGCCCCGGGGGCACGATGTCAGCGCGGGAAATTTGCCCGCGGCAACGCGGTTATGCCTGGCCTTGGCCTCTGCTACACTTCGGCCCGATGCCTTTTCCGGGCACGATTTTCCGACGAGGCTGACGATGGCGCTGTTCCCCCGCTTGCTTCCCTCGCTGCTGATCGCCGCCGCCTGTGCGTGGAGCACGGCAACAAGCGCCGACACGCTACTCGAGATCTACGATCTGGCCCTGCAGAACGATCCGGTGCTGAAAGCCGCCGAGGCGAACTTCCGCGCGAGCCGCGAGATCGAGGTACAGGCGCGCTCCGCGCTGCTGCCGCAGATCGGGGCGCAGGCGAGTTACGGCAAGTCCGATCTCTCCACGAAGAGCAAATACAATTTCTTCAGCCAGCCCTTTGATCAGGAACTGCAAGGCGAGGAAAAGAACTACTACCTCAACCTGGACCAGAAAATCTTCGATTTGTCCGCATGGTTCAGCTTCAAACAGGGCAAGGAGCTCACCAAGGAGGCGGCCGCCAGGTTCGCCGCCGATCAGCAGGATCTCATCGTCCGCACGGTTGAAGCCTACATAAACGTGCTGCGCGCGATGGACAATCTGAAATCGAGCACGGCCGAGGAAGCAGCCTTCCAGCGCCAGCTGGAGCAGACCCAGCAGCGCTTCGAGGTAGGCCTGATCGCCATCACTGACGTGCACGAAGCACGTGCCGCCTACGACCTCTCCGTGGTGAACCGCCTGACCGACCAGGGCAATCTGGGGGTGTCTTACGAGGCGCTGTCCGTGCTGACTGGCCAGGAGCACGCCAACCTGTGGCTGCTGAGCGAGAAGTTCCCGGTGATCAACCCGGTTCCGGAAAGCCGCGACCAGTGGGTCAGGATGGCGCTCGACGGCAATTTCGAGCTCAGGGCCTCCGAGTTCGCCTCCGCCGCAGCACGCGAGGCCTCGCAGGCGGCCAAATCGCGGCATCTGCCCACCGTGACCGGACGCATTACGGCCCTGGACACCAAGTCGGATGACGACGTCAAGGACAACAACGCGATACTCGAGAGCGCGCGCAGTTTCAGCAGTTACTCCTACCTCGACGGCAACCAGTTCGAAATCAACATGAATCTCCCGCTCTACCAGGGAGGCTCGATCAGCTCGCAGCGCCGCGAGTCGGCCGAGCGCGCCATCGCCGCGCAGGAAACCCACACCAGTGTGATGCGCGAGGCAATCCAGGCCACGCGGTCGCTGCATCTCGCGGTCACCACGGACGTGCAGCGCGTCAAGGCACGCCAGCAGGCAATCGTGTCGGCGCAGAGCGCCCTCGATGCGACCACGGCAGGCTACGAGGTGGGCACCCGCAACGTGGTCGATGTGCTTAACGCGCAACGCATTCTCTACAACGCGATCCGCGATTACGCCAACACCCGCTACGACTACGTGCTGCGCGCGCTGAAACTGCGCCAGCTGGCCGGCGTCCTGAATCCTGAGGATGTGAAAATGCTGAGTCAGTGGCTGGTCGCGCCGCCGGCGGCAACCGCCTCCGCAGCGCCAGAAAGCGGCTCGCCCTGAGAGCGCACGAGCGCGCGGGCGCGACCGGATCCAACAGCAGGCACGCGACCGCATCCCCATGAGCAACGCACTGCAGCTCCCGCTGGACATCGACTCGGTCCGGGGCTTTCTGCACCCGGAGGAAGGTGCGGCGCTGCATGCGGCCGCACTGCGCTCGTCCCGGCTGGGGCCCTGCCTGGAAGTGGGCAGTTATTGCGGCAAGTCGACGGTCTACCTGGGCGCGGCCTGCCGCGAGGCAGCAGGGGTGCTGTTTGCCGTCGACCACCACCGCGGCTCCGAAGAACATCAGCCGGGCGAGGAATACCACGACCCCGGGCTCTTCGATGCCGAGGCTGGCCGCATGGACAGCTTCCGCGAGTTCCGTCGCACACTTCACCGGGCCGGACTGGAAGACACGGTGGTGCCCGTGGTGGCATCCACGGGGCTCGCCTCACGCGCCTGGCGTACGCCCCTGTCGATGGTGTTCATCGACGGTGGTCACAGCCGGGAGGCGGCGCTCGCGGATTACCGCTGCTGGAGCCCGCTGCTGGTTCCGGGCGGAATACTCGCCATTCACGACCTGTTCCCGGATCCGGCCGAAGGCGGCCAGGCGCCGTGGGAGATCTACCAGCTGGCGCGGGCCTCAGGGCTGTATGAAGAACTGCCGCGTGTGCGCACGCTCGGCCTGCTGCGGCGACTCTAGCAAGTCCACTTCGGTGAATAGTCGGCTGGCGGCGGTGTGCCCCGTCAGGGCATCTGCGGCGAGCAGCACTGCACCCGCCGTCCAGGTGGGTTTCTCGAGCGGCCAGAGAACTTCCTCGACCCATTGATAACCCGTCCAGTAGGCGCCATCGCCGTCGCGCCACTGGTGCAGCCAGCTGAACAGCTTCGCCGCGCGCGCATGATCGCCCGCCGCAAGCAACGCCATGGTGAGTTCGCAGGACTCCGCCACCGTGACCCAAGGTTCATCCGCTACGCATCGGCAGCCAAGACCGTCCTGCACGAACACCGACCACCGCTCCTGCAGCCGGGCCCGCGACTGCGCGCGGGTGAGCACGCCGCCCAACACGGGGTAGAACCAGTCCATCGAGTAGCGTGCCTTGCTCTCCCAAGTGCGGTCGAAGCGCTCGGGACGGTGCCGCAGGACCTCGCCCAGACGCCGGCGGGCCTCGATCCAGTGCCGCGCATCCAGAGCGAGCGTATGGGCGATGTTTATCGCGCACTCGAGACTCTTGTGAATGGAGCTGCAACCCGTAACCAGCGCGTCCTCGCGCGGGCTGCCGTCGGCATCCACCGCCCAATGGATCTCACCGTGAGAACTCTGGTGGGAGAGAACGAAACCCATGGCACGCTCCACCGTGGGCCAGAGTTCGCGAAGGAAGTCGTGATCGCCCGTGACAAGGTGGAAATGCCAGAGGCCAGTGGCAACGTAGGCGACGAAGTTGGTCTCGCGGCGCTCGCGATCGTGGATCGCGCCATCCTTGTAAGCCACCCACCAGCTGCCATCGGGAAGTTGCGTGGACTGCAGCCAGCGGTAGGCGCGACGCGCGGCCTGCGATTCGCCGGCAACCACCAACCCCATCGCCGCCTCGATGTGATCCCAAGGATCGGCGTGCGCACCAGGAAACCAGGGAATACAACCATCGTCCTGCTGGGTAGCGAGAATGAAGTCCACGCTCGGCTGCAGGAAATCTGCCGGGAACAGGCCCTTGCTGAGATACAACTCGCTCATCGTGCGGGCGCCTTCAGGAAATACATCACGACGCTCTTGCCAAGCACCGGGTTCAACAGCCGCTCGAGCGAGCGCGTGATCCAGGGCCTGCACATGAGGTCCCACACCAGCAGCCGGTGGTAGGCGGCCACCAGCCGCGAGCCCTCCTGGCGCTCCCACAGCAGGCACTTCAGCCACCAGAACGGCGCGTGCAGCGCGTGCGCGCCATGCCGATGGTAGCGACGGAAACCCCGGGATTCGATGTCGTGCTCGAGTTCTGCGCGACGGAAAATGCGGATGTGTCCGCCCTCATTGGCGTGATAGGCATCGCTCAACCACCAGCAGACACGCTCGGGCCAGTAGCGCGGCACGCTGGCCGCGAAAGCGCCGCCGGGTTTCAGCACGCGGCGGATCTCGTCCAGCACCTCCCGGTAGGGGCCGATGTGCTCCAGCACCTCCGAGCAGATGACCACATCGAAGCTGTGGTCGGCAAACGGCAGTTGCAGGCCATCGGCCACGCCGAAGCCGATACTGCGGGTCGGCGAGGCGGGAAATTCCGGCCGGAACGGACCGGCCTTCTCGCTGGCCCGGGAGACATCGCGCGGGCTCAGATCCACGCCCACGCAGTGGGCCTCGCGCTGCAGCCAGGCGGCGATGGTGTGGCGTCCCTCGCCACAGCCGAGATCGAGCACCCGGTCACCCGAACGGATTGGCAAATGCCCAAGATCAATGGTTTCCATGGGATTCCAGAACACGCTCGTAGAGAGCGGTGACCGTCCGGGCGGCACGGCGCCAGCAGAACGAGGCGAGTATGCGGTCACGCGCGGCGCGGCCGAGACTCTCACGGCGAGCAGGATCCGCGAGCAAGGCATCGATGGCGCGCTCGAGTGCCCGGGCATCGCCGGCTGGCACCAGAATCCCGGTATCGCCCACCACCTCGGGCAGGGCGCCACCATCGGATGACACCACGGCCGCACCGCAGGCCATCGCCTCACCGGCGGGCAGCCCGAATCCCTCGTACAGCGAGGGCACTACCACCAACGTGGATTCTGCGTAATGACGCACCAGTTCCTCGGTGGGGATGCCGCTCAGAAAATCGATATGTGGAGCCAGCCCGAGTCGTTCGAGCAGACGCGCGGTTTCACCACCCTCGCGCGGGCGGCCAATGACGAGCAGCCGGAGGCCCGCATAACGTGGCAGCAGTGCGGCGAAAGCATGGAGCAGGACTGCCAGCCCCTTCAGCGGCTGGTCTGCCGATGCCGTGGCCATGAGCTGAAGCGGCTTGCGGACCACGCCAGGCAGCGGCGTGAAAACCTCGGTATCGATGCCGTTGTACACGAGCTCCAGATGCGCCGCCGGCAGACCGAAATCGCGCGCCACATCGTGACGGGAACACTCCGATACCGTGACGACGTGTTGCAGTCGGCGCGCCACTCGGCGCTGCATCCGCAGGAAAGCGTACCAGCGGCGGACCATCAGCCGGCGCCACCACGACGGCTCGGCCGCGAGCACGAGCCGCAGATCCGAGGTGATCGGGTGATGGATCGTGGTGACCAGCGGCACCCCACGCTCCTGCAGCCGGAGCATCGCGTAGCTGAGACTCTGGTTGTCGTGAACGATGTCGTAATCCGCGCGGTTCTGGCGCAGATAGCGCAGTACGCGCAGCCCGAAGGCCTGCGGTTCGCCAAAACCGCCGGTGAGCTTGCTCAGCCATTCGTGGATATTGGCCCAGGAGCCCAGATGCTGCAGGCGCAGCGAGCCGAGGCCCGTCTCGTAGAGATTGAGACCGGGCATTTTCACCAGCCTCACGCGGGGGTCGAGGTCGGGATAGGGCTGGCCGGAGACCACATCGACCCGGTGCCCGAGTTCGACCAGCGCCTTGCTCAAGTAGCGCAGATACACGCCCTGACCGCCACCAAAGGGATCGCTGCGATAGCCAAGCAGACACACGCGCAGCGGACGCACAGGCTCCAGATCTGCCAGGCACAGGGCATCGGCGTGGTGATCGACGGGCAACTGCGCCGGGCTCAGGGCGTCCATGGTCATCCTTTGGGCATCGGGGCGGCGCAACGAGCCGGGGATTCTAGCCAGCGCGAGGATCGCGTGCACGCCCCCGGGCACGCGGATTACCACCGCGACGCACTCGCCTATACTCTCCCCACCATCCACGGGAGACACTGCCATGCAGCAGAGCCGCTACCGGGGTATCGTGCTCGCAGGCGGGTCCGGGACCCGCTTGCATCCACTCACCAGTTCGGTGAGCAAGCAGCTGATGCCCGTCTACGACAAGCCGATGATCTACTACCCCCTCGCCACCCTGATGCTGGCGGGGATCCGCGAGATCCTGCTGATCACCACGCCTCACGACCAGGCGGCCTTCAGGCACTTGCTGGGCGATGGCAGCCAATGGGGCCTCCAACTCGAATACGCCGTGCAGGCCAAACCGGATGGACTGGCGCAGGCCTTCATCATCGGAGAGGAATTCATTGGCAACCGTCCGAGTTGCCTGGTGTTGGGCGACAATATTTTTTACGGCGGCGGACTCACCAAAAAACTCGCATCGGCGGCGTCCAAGCGCTCGGGTGCCACGGTGTTCGCCTACTACGTACAAGACCCGGAACGTTATGGCGTGGTGAGCTTTGATGCCGAGGGGCAGGCCCGGGACATCGAGGAAAAGCCGAAGCACCCGAAGTCCAATTTCGCGGTCACCGGACTCTACTTCTATGACAACGACGTGGTCGAGATCGCCCGCTCCATCAAACCATCGCACCGCGGGGAACTCGAAATCACTGATGTGAACAGCGAATACCTGCGCCGCGGCAACCTGCGGGTGGAAGTGCTGACGCGCGGCGCGGCGTGGCTGGACACGGGCACCCACAACTCGCTGCTCGACGCCTCGAATTTCGTCCGCGTGGTGGAGGAGCGCCAGGGACTGAAGATCTCCTGCCCGGAGGAAATCGCCCTGCGCATGGGCTTCATCGACCGCGAGCAACTCCTCGCGCTGGCCAAACCGCTGCGAAAGAGCGGCTACGGCCAGTATCTGGAGCGCATTGCCAACGAAGTGAGCCCCCGCTGATGCAGGCCACTCCCAGCGCCATCCCCGAGGTGATCCTGCTGGAACCAAAGGTGTTCGGTGACGAGCGGGGCTTTTTCCTCGAATCGTGGAACCGGCGCGGATTCGCGGAGCTCGGGATCGATCACGACTTCGTCCAGGACAACCACAGCCTCTCGGTGCAGGGCATCCTGCGGGGGCTTCACTACCAGACCGAACATACCCAGGGAAAACTGGTGCGGGTGGTCTCGGGTGAGGTCTTTGACGTGGCGGTGGATATGCGACGCGCATCGCCCACTTTTGGCCGCTGGGTGGGCTTCACGCTATCGGCCGCCAACCGGCGCATGCTGTGGGTGCCACCGGGTTTTGCGCATGGCTTCTACGTGAGCGGCGAGCGGGCTGAGTTTCTCTACAAGTGCACGGATTTCTACGACCCGGCACACGAGGTCGCTATCCGTTGGGACGATCCGGACATCGGCATCTCTTGGCCGCTGGTGGACGGCACTGCTCCCACTCTCTCCGCCAAGGACGCCGCAGGGCTCGCTTTCCGGGAAGCGCCCAGCCTGTAGTGGTTGTCAGGGTTCAGGCGAGAGGACTCTCGCGATAGCTGCCATCGAGGATCGCCCGCCACCAGGTCTCATTGGCCAGATACCAGGCGAGCGTCTTGCGGATGCCGGTCTCGAAGCTCTCGGCGGGGACGTAGCCCAGCTCGTCCCTGATGCGCGAGGCATCGATGGCGTAGCGGCGATCATGCCCGGCGCGATCCTTGACGTACGTGATCAGCGAGCGCGATGAGCGCCCGCTCGCGGCCGGCGTTGCCGGGAAGCGCGCGGCGAGCGCGGGGTCGGCGGCAAAGGATTCGTCGGCGAGGTCGCAGAGCAGGTTGATGATGTCGATGTTCGCCCACTCGTTGTTGCCGCCGATGTTGTAGCTCTCGCCGGGGCGCCCGCCCTCCAGCACCAGCTCGATACCTCGACAGTGATCACTCACATAGAGCCAGTCACGGATGTTCCGCCCATCGCCGTAGATGGGCAGGGGCTCACCGTCCAGCAGCCGCGTGATGCACAACGGAATCAGTTTCTCGGGGAAGTGCCACGGCCCGTAGTTGTTCGAGCAGTTGCTGGTCGTGACCTCGAGGCCATAGGTGTGGTGGTAGGCGCGCACCAGGTAATCGGAACCCGCCTTGGTGGCCGAGTACGGCGAGTTGGGGGCATAGGCGAGCGACTCGGTGAAGGCCGGCGCATCCGGCGCTAGCGAGCCATAGACCTCATCGGTGGAGACGTGATGAAACCGGTGGGGCCGCGGCGCGCCGCCCGACAACCAGACCTCACGTGCAGCCTTCAGCAGGCTGTGCGTGCCCACGAGGTTGGTCTCGATGAAGGCATCCGGCCCCGTGATCGAGCGGTCGACGTGGCTCTCGGCGGCGAAGTGCACCAGCGTGTCGACCCCGTGCTCCACCAAAAGCGCCGCCACACGGGGCGTGTCGCGGATATCCGCATGCACGAACCGGAAATCCGGGTGAGCGTCCAGCCCGGCCAGATTGGCGCGATTGCCGGCGTAGGTGAGCGCGTCATAAGCGATGACGCGGTCAGCCGGGTGACGCTGCAGCCAGTAATGGCAAAAATTCGATCCTATGAAACCGGCCGCGCCGGTAACCAGCAGACTGCGTGTCATATCAGCCCTGTTCCTTGAGGTGGTCGAGCATCCCGCGAAGCGCACTGCGCCAGTGCTGGCGCGGCGCGGCGAGAAGCGCGAGCGTTGTGGTCTTGTCGAGGACGCTGTAGGCGGGACGACACGCCGGCGTCGGGTAGTCCTCGGTACGGATGGGCTCGACGGGGACGGCACGGTCGAGCAGTCCGCGCGCCAATGCCTCTTCCTGGATCGCTACCGCAAAGTCGTACCAGCTCGCCACGCCGAGATCCGTCCAGTGGAGCGTGAGGCCCGTGTGCGTGCCAAGCCCCAGTTCCCACACGGCGGCGGCGAGCCCCTGCGCCCAGGTTGGCGTTCCCACCTGATCCGCAACCACGCTTAGGCGGTCACGGCTGCCCATCAGACGGAGCATGGTTTTCACGAAGTTTGCGCCAAGCGCGGAATATACCCAGGCAGTGCGCAGGATCAGCGCCTCAGGCAGGGCAGCGCGCAACTGCCGCTCGCCTTCCTGCTTGCTCGCGCCATAGACGCCTAGCGGTGACGTCGGATGCGTCTCGGTGTAAGGACGGGAAGCAGCACCATCGAACACGAAATCTGTGGACACATGTACCAGTCGCGCTCCGAGCCGGGATGCTGCTCGGGCCAGTGCTCCGGGGGCTGCTCCATTAACCGCAAAAGCCAGCTCTCGCTCGCTCTCGGCACGATCGACCGCCGTATAGGCCGCAGCGTTCAGGATCAGCTGCGGCGCCAGGGCAAGCACGCGCTGTTCGAGGTCGCCCGCCGCAAGATCAAGCGCGCTGCGGTCGAGAAACCGCACCGCGACACCGGGGGGCACCGAGCGCGCGAGCTCGCGGCCGAGCTGGCCACTGGCACCGGTAACCAGTACGTCCATTGCAATCGCCCAGTGATGGAAAATCGTGGCGATCCTAGCACGACGCCGCGGGCGGCTGACTTGAACGGAGGCATCCTGCATACTCCGGCCAACCATCCGCCGACGAGCGCCACTCCCTGAACAGCCTGCCGGGTTCGCGCACCGGGAACCACCTTCCCGCCTGTCTGCTGCTTGTAGCAGCCAGCTTTGCCCTGTCGGGACTCGCCATCCTGCGTGACCCGCTGGTGAACGAAGATGGCGTCCTGTTCCTGGTGCAGGCAGAGGCGATCATGTCTGGCGGCATGACGGCCGCGCTGCAGGTGTACGGCTTGTCCGTTTACAGTGCGCTGATCGCAGGCGTTCAGGTACTCACGGGGCTCGGCAGCATGGCGAGCGCCCAACTCCTCGACGCCAGCCTGCTGGCACTGCTGACCGTGAGCTTCGCCCAGTTGCTCGAACTGCTGGGTACGGAACGGCGATTCTTCTTCTGGGGTGCGCTCTCGCTGCTGCTGTTTCCCCGCCTGAACGAATACCGCGGCCATATCGCGGAGGACCTCGGGTTCTGGGCCTTCCTGATCGCATCGCTGGTGCCGCTCACCCGTTATTTGTCTCACCCGCGCTGGCGCCATGCGCTCGGCTGGGCCCTGCTCACGGCGGCGGGTGCGGCATTCAGGCCCGAAGCTCTGTTGTTTGGCGCCGTGCTGCCACTCGCGTGCCTCGCCCGGACTACCGAAGCGCCGCGGGGAGAGGCAATGCTGCGACTGTATGCGGCGGCGCTTGGTCTTGCCGTACTGCCATTGGTTGCAGCGGCCCGTTTCGGCTTCATGCCGCCGCTGGCAGATGTGGTCTTCGGCAGCATCCGGGATCTGGTGCAGGAAGTCCGCGCGGGATTCGGGCATGCCGCGGCGCAATACGCGGCGCAGGTGCTGAACCAGCGCGCGCGGGAGCTCACCTATGTCTCGCTCGCGACCGGGCTGATTGCCGTGCTTCTGGTCGAACTCGGACGTTCGATCGGACTCGCCTATGTCACGTTACTCGGCTGGGCGGGCGCAACGCGGCGCGCCCTGCTCCCGGAAAGCGGGCGCGGCCTGCAGCGCACACTGGCGCTCGGTGGGGTGATCATGGCGGCAGCCTTCGTGGCCGGCAGGCAGTTCGTGGGTGCCCGGCAACTGATGCCGCTCTGTCTTGCCCTCATCATTCCCTGCGCCTTCGCGGCGCGCGAACTGCTGATATCGGCAGCGCACAGCACCAGGCCACGCGCAGCCCGCGCCGGACTCGCACTGCTGGTGCTGGCGCTCCTTGCCGCTGGATTCCTCGATCCGGGTAGCCGTCGCAGCTACCTGCCCGAAAGCATCAGCTGGATCCAGCGATCAATCACACCGGGAAGCCACATCTTCACCAATGACGCGCGCCTCGCCTATTACAGCGGCGGGCAGGTGGACTGGGCCGGCATCGAATCTGCCCAGGAGCAGATCAAGTCGGGGGCCGCGTCACGCAAGGGCAACGATTACTGGCTGATCCACCTCGACGGGCACGACACGGAACTCGAACGCGCCCTCGGGCGCTACCGCACCACGCTGGAGCCGATCGCGCGTTTCGGTGTTCCCGGCGGAGCGGGCGTGCTGGTGATGCGGTCACTGCGATGATCAATCTGCGTTCATTGTTGCTGCGACACCGCCGGGCACTCGCGCTGGGCGCGGTGACGCTGTGCTTCTTCGTGTTCGCCAACCTGCGAAGCCCCCTGCCCAATGACGACGGCGTCCTCTACCTGATGCTGGCCGAGCGCATCAGCGAAGGCGGCTTGGCCGCAGGCTTCGATCTCTTCGACCGTCCTCTGTATTCCGGGATGATCGCTGGTCTGCACGCGATCACGGGGCTGTCACTGATCACCGCGGCACAGCTGCTGAATGCCGGGTGCGTGCTCGGCATGGTGGCGGCCTTCGTGCTGCTCTGCCGCGAGCTTTACGACGACCCCGAGGTGATGCCGTGGGCTGCAGCCCTGTTTCTCCTGCACCCGAAGTTGAACAATTACTTCGCCTTCGTGATCCGCGACCTTGGCTACTGGGCATTGCTGCTGGGGTCGTTCGTGCTGCTGCTGCGCAACGTGACAGGCGGCGGCCGGCTGCGACTGGCGGGATGGGCCCTCTGCACACTGCTTGCGGCGGCATTCAAGCCAGAAGCGCTGGCTTTCGGCCTCGTGTTGCCGCTGGCCCTGTTGTGGAAAACCGGCTGGCGCGGCGCCCGGGACGCCGCATTCGCCTGGGCACTGCTGCTGTTACCGCTGGCAGCAGCGGCGCTTCTCATGGGTACCCGGGCCGGCGCCCTCGCGCCTCCCGCGCGCGAACTGCCGCAACTGCCAGGCGAACTCCTCGCGGCTATCCCGACCGCATTCACAGCGGCAGCAGAACGCTACGCCACACTGGTACTCGACCCCCAATCCAATGACGTAGCTGCCTGGTCGCTGGCCGGGGGCCTGCTGACGATCCTGGTGTTGAAGCTGCTGAACACGCTGGGGCCGGCACAGACCCTGCTGCTTGGTCTCGCCAGCCGCAGCACCAGCGTATTGCCTAACCCGCGCCTTCGCGTGTCTTTTGCGTTGATCGGGGCCTGCGGGGTGGTTATGGCGGGACTGTTTCTGGCCTACCGCCAGTTCCTGGACACCCGCTACGTGATGATCCCTTCGCTGCTGCTGCTGGCGCTCGCGGCGCGCGGCATGCAGCGCATGGTCTCAGCGGCGCGCAGTTCCGGCGACCTCGCGAAAAGCCTGTTGCCCGCAGCGATCGTTCTCGGTCTGCTGGTGGATTTCGGGCTGGGACTGGACCGCTCCAAGCAGCATATGCTCGAGTGCGTCGAGTGGATGCGCACACGTCTGCCGCCGGGAACGCATTTGTTCACCAACGACAGGCAGCTGGCCGCTGCCAGCAACCTGCGCTGGGACTGGAGCGAGGTACGGGATGCACCACAGATGCTCACCGACGGGCACCCCCCGCTCGAGCCCGGCGTGGTGTGGGCGATCCGGCTACGCGAGGGTCAGGGCGGCTTGGCGCAGGTGCTGCGCGGCTATGCGGATCGTCTCGCCCCCGTCACGCAATTCACCGGCGAGAAGGGCGACCGCATCGTGCTGCTGAAGCCTCTGCCCGAGACAAACACCCGCGCAGCGCCGCTTGGCGCGATGCCAGAGACGCCAGAGACGCCGGCAGACTCGACCGCCCCGACTCCCTGACAGCGCCTCGCCCGCGAGATCGGCCTCGCTCAAAAGATCGTCTGCTTCTCCAATCCCTTCTGCAGTACGAGATCGACCACTGGCTGCTCGCGCTTGTTGGCGCGCCGACAATGGTCCTGCTGCCATCGGTTGGTCACCCAGATCACCAGCCGCGACCAGGGCCGGTGCCGCTCGCGCCACGCGTGAGAGGAAATGGATTCCCAGGCCAGCCCATCAAACACTGCCGCGTTCACGAAATGGTCCAGGGCGCGCACGCCGTGACGCCCCCGTGCGGTGCTTCCGAAGAACACCACCCATACGAGCACGAGACAACCAAGCATGGCCAAGGGCAAGAGAAAGCACACAGTCAGGCAGAAGCCCACCATCCTTTCCCTGAAAGTGCCACCGCGGATATCGGGGCGCGGATTCATGTCACTGTCTCCGTAACGGGGCTTTGGCCCGCTTCTTTGCGGCCTGCACGGAACGGGCGTCTCACCGCCCCAGGCGATGGATCAGCACTGCAGCACGCTTGGCCATGGGTGCGAGGCTGGAAATCTCCGTGTACTCGCCAGGGGCATGTGCGTTCTTGCCGCCGCCGCTGCCAAGACCATCGAGTCCGGGAGCAAGATGCGAGACAAAACCGATATCGCCCGCACCGCGTTTGGCGGCATCGAGGGCGGCGACGCCACCCAGACCGAGATCACGACTGGCCGCATCGAGATCCGCCAGCAAGGCCTCGTTGCCCGGCGTGGGCGTCATCGCGGGGTAGCTCTCGTGGAACACGAGCGTGGCGCCGGTGCGCGGGGCGTGACGGGCCACGATCGCCTGCATGCGCTCGCGGGTCGAACGCTCCTGCTCGATGCTGATGAAGCGGATATCGCCACGCACGATCGCGGCAGGTGCGATCACGTTGGTCTTGCCCGCGGCACTGCCGGCAATGTCATTCATCTGCGCGGTGGTGCCACCGACGATGACGCTGGGGTTTATCGTCAGGTAACGCTCGCCAGCAAGTTCCGACTGAAAGGCGTCGAGAATGCGAGCCGCCTCGAAGATCGCGCCATTGCCCATCACCGGGCTGAAGATCTGGCTGGAGTGCCCGGTCTCGCCGGTGGTCTCGAGTGTCCACGAGCCCGCACCGCGACGGCCGATGGTTGCCGTGCCCTCATAGGCCGCCTCGAATCCAAGGAGCACATCGCTGTTGCGCGCCAGTTCGAGCATCGGCCCACGGCTTTGCTCTAGCGGCACGCCAACGTCCTCCTCATCGCCGGTGAGCATGACCGTGACGCGGGCGTCCTTCAGTACGCCGGCATCGGCCAGCGCCTGCAGCGCGAGCAACATCACGATGTTGCCGCCCTTCATATCGTCGGTACCGGTGCCGTGAGCGATGCTGCCCTCCCGACGAAAGGGCTCGCCGGAAAGCACCGTATCCATATGCCCGAGCATCAACACTCGCTTTCCCTTGCCACCAGGGGTGCTGGCCACCACGTGCCCGGCGCGCTTCATCGCGGCGGGCATGTCGATCCAGCGCGCGTCCATGCCCAGCCGCCGGAACTCGGCCACGAACAGCTCACCGACGGCGCGCACACCGGCGACATTCTCCGTGGGACTCTGGATATTCACCGCGCGCTCGAATAGCGCAGTGGCAGCAGGTACCCGCCGGTCGACGGCCTCGGCGATGGCCGTTTCCTCGGGCGAGAGTCCGGCACGGGCAAAACCCGCACAAAAACCGAGGGCGGCAAGCATGAGCAAGAAGGCGTTGCGAAGCAGCATGATGGCGTTCCGGGAAGTTCAGGCGCTGACCATACCGCTCCGGGTAGCCAGCCGTCATCTGCATCGATGCGGGCTCGCACGAGGTTACGGGCAGCAGCGCCTTTGCGTTAAGGTGACCCCGCCACACGATACCGCCCCTGGGAGCTACAGATGAGCCTCGGTTTGCGTACCGAACTGCTGCTGGGCATCGGAGCAGGCCTGCTGCTCGCCGCACTGCTGCGGGCGTTACGGCCCGTGGACCGGCGCAGCATCGCGGGCTCTGCTCTCCTGCTCCTCGCCTGTGTGATCGCAGAACTGGCAAGCGCCCTGGCCGCTCGCGAGGCGTTGCCGCGCATGGCCTTCGCGACCCACCACGCGGCCACACTGATAACGGGCGTGGCGATGATACGTCTGGTCATGCTCGCGTTCTTCCGCCTGTTGCTGCCCGCGGCAGGCGTGCGGGTGGTTCGTATTGTCGAGGATCTCTGCGGGGCCGGTGTGATCGTGGTTTGGGGCCTGCTCTGGCTGGGCTTGGCCGGGGTGAATCTCGCGAGCCTCATCACCACCTCGGCGGTGCTCACCGGGGTGGTGGCTTTTGCCATGCAGGACACGCTCGGCAACATCCTGGGCGGCATCGTGCTGCAACTCGACGGCTCCATGCGGGTGGGTGACTGGGTGGATATCGACGGCGTGCGGGGCCGGGTGAGCGATGTGCGCTGGCGCTTCACCGCGATCGAAACGCGCAACTGCGAGACCGTCTACGTACCCAACAGCCAGCTGATGAAAAACCGCTTCACGGTTATCGGCTCGCGTGCCGACCCGGAGATGCGCTGGCGGCGCTGGACCTGGTTCACGGTGGAACTGGCGGCGCCCGCAACGCGTGTCTGCGAGGTCCTGCAGCGCGCCGTGGTCGATGCCGAAATACCGCTGGTGGCACGCGATCCGGAACCGAGCGCGGTGCTGATGGATGTCACCGAGGGCTGCGGGCGCTATGCGCTGCGCTACTGGCTCTGCGATGCCCGCGAGGACGATGCAACGGATTCGCGCGTGCGCGCGCACGCACTCGCCGCACTTGAACGCGCGGGCATCCGCACCTCTACCCGCCGCGAGGAGCGCGTGGTGCTGGCAGAGGATGCGGCGCGCCGCGAAGGCCTGGCGGCGGAGGAACAAGCGCGGCGCCTGCGCGCGCTCTCCCGCGTGCCGCTGTTCGCCACGCTCTCGGACCCCGAGAAGCTGCTGCTCTCGCGTCATCTGCTGCACGCGCCTTTCGTGGTCGGCGACGTGGTGACCCGCAAGGGCGCGGTGGCGCACTGGCTGTACCTGGTGATCAACGGCCAGGCCGAGATCTGCGACGACGTAAACGGCGTGCGCCAGCGTGTGGCGCTGATCGGCCCGGGTGATGTCTTCGGCGAACGCGGCATGCTCACCGGCGAGCCACGCTCGGCAACTGTCTGCGCCATGACGGATCTGGAGTGCTATCGGCTGGACAAAGATGGCTTCCAGGGCGTGATCCAGGCACGACCCGATATCGCGCAGGAACTCTCGCGCGTGCTGGTTGCCCGGGCCGCCGAGCTCGACGCACTGCGCCGCGATCTGGCGGTGAGCCCACTCCCGCAGACGAACCACCTCGACCTTCTGGCCCGCATCCGCAGCTTCTTCGGCCTCAACTGAACGCAGGCCGGAGCGTTTTCCGGCACCCTGGGGATCATTCATGAACGACAAGACCAGCACGCGCAACATGGCGCTCTACTGCGACTTCGAGAACGTCGCCATCGGCGTGCGCGATGCCCGCTACGCGGCCTTCGACATCCGCAAAGTCCTCGAGCGGCTGCTGTTGAAAGGCAACATCGTGGTGAAGAAAGCCTACTGCGACTGGGATCGCTTCAAGGACTTCAAACGCGGCATGCACGAGGCCTCCTTCGAGATGATCGAGATCCCGCATGTGCGGATGAGCGGCAAGAATTCCGCGGACATCCGCATGGTGGTGGACGCGCTGGACCTCTGTTACACCAAGTCGCACGTCGACGTCTTCGTGGTGATCAGCGGCGACTCGGATTTCTCGCCGCTGGTGAGCAAGCTGCGCGAGAACAACAAGACCGTGATCGGGGTCGGCGTGAAGAACTCGACCTCTGACCTGCTGGTCTCAGGCTGCGACGAGTTCATCTTCTACGACGACCTGGTGCGTGAACCCGAAGCCAGGCCGAGCCGCGCCCGACGCCGTCCCGAGAAGGCAGCCGCAGAGAAGCCCGCTACCGAGGAAAAGCCCGCACTCGCCGCGAAAGAAGAGCCGGCGGCTCCCGCAAAGCGCGGCCGTTCACGGCGCCGCACCGCGGGGAGTTCCGCGCAGACGATCGCCGGGCAAGCCGCAGCAACGCAGCCCGAAGCAGTCGTGCAAACCGAGGTGTCCACCCCGGCCGCAGCAGGAGGACGCGACGAGTCCTCGTCCGAGGACGAGCGCCGTCAGGAAGGGCTGGACACGGTGATGGCCATGGTAGAGAACCTCTTCGGCGAGCGCGGCCAGGAAGACAAGGTCTGGGCCTCGATGGTCAAGCAGACGCTGAAGCGCATCAAACCCGGCTTCAACGAGCGCTACCACGGCTTCCGCAGTTTTGCGGCGATGCTGGAGGAACTGCAGTCACGCCAACTGCTGGAACTGGAGCACGACGAGAAATCAGGGAGCTACATCATCCGTTCGGTGCACGGCTGAGAAAAGGCTGCCCGCGTGGATTCACGCGGGCAGCGGCACAGACTCAGAGCGCTGCCTGCTGGTCGAGGAAGATCGGTGAAGACCAGGCTCGCTCTTCGGTGGGCGCGAGACAGTCATCGGACTTCGGCGTGCGGTAGTCCCCGAGGCAGGGATTGACCTTCACGCAGACACCCATGGCGTCCTTCTCGCAGCGCAGCGGATCTGCGTTCACCGCGAGCGAGGGCTCTTCGATAGCGCGCACGTAATACAGCGTCTCGCGACCCGAGGAAACGAACTGCTCGTCCTCGAACTCCACCGTGCACTGGCCATCTGCTTCCGGGTTGCACGTAAAGACACGCCAAGGATCTTCGATGAGGCTTTTCACGGGCTCGCCGGGGCTCTGTTGCGGGCGTATGCGTACCACCTCGACGCGCGCGATCTGACGGCGCTTGTCGGCCGGGAAATAGCACTCGCCAAGGCAGAGATTGGCAAGGCGCTCCTCACCCAGCGCGTCGATGGAATCCTTCGGGCAACCGGGCTTCTGTTCGAAGGAGCCCGCCGCACGCACGCGAAAGCGCGGGTTGTGCCCGAGCTGAAGTTCGCTGCCCATGGGCGCCGCACGCTTGGTGCCCGCGTCGTCCAGCAGGTCGAACCACAGGAGCATCCGCGGACCGCTGGTGCCGTAGACCTCTTTGCGCTTCAAGCCGGCCCAGATGTCCTCGCGGCGGCGGGAATCAGCGTGCACCGCAACCAGACCGCCCGTCAGCCAGAAACTCGATTGCCGCTCCATCGCCTGGAACAGCAGCGCACGCATATCGTGCTGCATCTCGGGCGGCGTGCGCGCGCGATCGAGCGCCGGGCCGTCGTAATCGCGCAGCGCCTCGCTCATCTGCTCGTTGCGGGATCCGCGCGCCTCGGTCATGGGAATGCGGGCGAACTCCTTGTAGCCCGTACCCGGGCGCGCCGAGTGCACATCGCTTGAGGCCATGAGCCCGAAACGGAAACGCCGCGGCGGGCCGGGCTGGTCGAAGTTGCCGATGGCGAGCGCGTACTGCGTGGAGCCGCCGGGGCGATAGTTGTAGGCGGGCAGAAAACAATCGCGGCAAGTCCCCGCGTCCAGCCAGTCTGTGGCATCGGCCTTCGCAACCACGCCCAATTCGGCGCCGGTACCCGCATCGACCGCACGCTGACGAGCGTCGGCAGCGCGGCGATCGCATGCGTCTGTGGCATTGCCCGAGGCGAGGCAGCGTTCGCGTATCAGCTCCCCCGCGCGCCAGCACACGGGCAGGTACTCCGGCGTGGGCTCGGGGCAACGCAAGGCGCCGTTCTCATCCTCTATGGCCGGGCTGAAGCTCCGGTATTCCTCGGAGTTGCCGTGCCCGGAGTAGACCTCGACCAGGAACTGGCGCTTCGGGTCCTGCATCGGGCCTGCGAGCTGTTTGTCCCAGGAGGAGGTCATGGCCGTGTACAAACCCCAGGTGTTGCCGTGGGGAATCACGATGCTCTCGTGGCCGGACTCGTCGAGTTTGCGGAAGAGTTCGGCAGGCGTGGCGGCGGTCTCGCGGCAGTCGACGGGCAAATCCTTGGTGTTCACGCCCTCGGGGCACTCGGTGACATCGATGGTCTCGAGCCCGAAGCGGTTGAAGTCGAAGTAAGACCGCGCATGGGCGGGATCGAGCAGCGGCAGTCCCATGCGCTGATCCAGCGGCGGGATGAAGGCGCTCAGGCTCACGCCCGGATTGCGCGCGGCGATGGGGCGCGGTGGCACGTTAGCCTCGTCAGTGTCGCGGAACACCACGTTCTTGTGACCGTAGTGCTTGGCCGCCTCGATCTGCGACATCTGCGTCCACTCGTAGCCGAGGAAAGCCACCATGTCCGGATTTTGCGGATCGGTGAGCGCGTTGCACTGGCGGACCGAATCCCGGGTGGATTTCCAGCGCGCGGGGGTGAGCGCCTCGGCGTGGTCGTTCAGCGAGAAGAAATCGAGCCGCGAGCAGAAGCGGGCGAAATCGCAGGCATCGGCCGGCGGATGCGGGCCATCGCCCTGCAGCATCGGCAGGCTCATCAGGTTGGCGTCGGTGGAGAAGATCGTGTGGACGTGGAGATCACCGAACAGGATCTGTCTCTCGGGTGACTCGCCGGCGGGCGCCGCAGCGGCGGTGCTGGCCTTCTCCTGCGCATTGGAGGCCGCTTCTCGCAGCTTCGGGATCACATCACCGGCGACATGCGAGCGCCCCAGCCAGCCTTGCGCTCCACCGTAGAGGACCAACACCCCGCCGATGACGGCCAGCAGCAATGCGGCGATGGTGCGCTTGATCATGGTGGGGCTCCGTCGTCAGGTCTGTCGTGGCTGACTCTACGTTAGGGGCAGGAGCCATGGAAGCAGCCTGCCCGGGGTGCGCTGCCAACGCCTCAGTGCAAAGAGCCGCTGCGCCGCGGCGGAGGCGGCATGTCGGGCGTATCGGCGTCATCCTGCGGCTGACCTGCGGCATTGGCCTCGTCATGCGCAAGCTGATCGAGCACGACGTCACCGATGTAGTCGAGCAGCGCCTGCGTGACGCGACCCTGCTCCTCGGCTCCGCGTACGTCGAGTGCGTAGAGCACTGTCAGCACGGACTCCACGGCCATGGCCACACTCGCGCTGCCCGGCCCGAGGCCCGGCACGGCGAGTTGTTGCACCTCGCCCTCGACCTCTTCGTTCAACTGCAACGCCAGCCGCTGCAGCCGACAAGCCGGGCAGCTGCTCTCGTCGGAGGTGTGGGCGTGGTCGAGTTTGCGCAGCAGACGGCGCAACTGCACCAGGGAAGCGTGCTTG
>CAJADV010000605.1 GCA_903938575.1 uncultured Gammaproteobacteria bacterium | reverse complement strand
TTGGACACGGCATGTCCGGTAAACGAGATGTCGCTCTCGCCGAAGCCGCGCGCGAGCGCGTACTCCACCTCGGCCGGCGAGCAGACGTCGATGCCGCAGAGATCCCACGCCCGCATGCGCTCGATCAGCGGCGCAAAGCGGTTTGCCTTGATCGCGTAGAAAACCCGGTGCCGCATGCCGGCACCCGCCAGCGCGGACCTGAGTCGTTCGAGATTCGCGCGTACCCGTGCCGCGCTGTACACGAAAAACGGCGTCTCTTTTCCGGCCGCGAACTCGCTCAGATCCCTGCCGCCGAAGAGCAGCCGCTCCCGCTCATAGCCGCGACCCTCGCGCTCCCACCACTGGGGTTCGCTCATCGCTCCGGCCTCCCGGTGACGCCGCTCACGCCATCGACACCTCGGTGATTTCCACGGCGGCGATCCGCTTGCCGTCCTCGGCTCCTTTCTGGAAAGACTCGATCTCGTCAAAGTTAAGGTAGCGGTAGATCTCGCTTGCCATCGCATCGAGGCGTTCGGCGTATTCGAGGTACTCCGCCACGGTGGGGAGACGCCCGAGTATTGCGCCCACTGCGGCGAGTTCCGCCGAGGTGAGATAGACATTGGCGCCTTCGCCCAAGCGGTTGGGGAAGTTGCGGGTGGAGGTGGAGAGCACGGTGGCGCCGGCCGCAACCCGAGCCTGGTTGCCCATGCACAGCGAGCAGCCGGGCATTTCGGTGCGTGCGCCCACGCGCCCGTAGATGCCGTAATAGCCTTCCTGCATCAGCGCGTGTTCGTCCATGCGGGTGGGCGGTGCGATCCACAGCCGTGTGGGGATCGTGCCCTTGAATTTCTCCAGCAATTTTCCAGCAGCGCGGTAGTGGCCGATGTTGGTCATGCAGGAGCCGATGAACACCTCGTCAACTTTGTCGCCCGCAACCGAGCTCAGGAGCCTCGCGTCGTCGGGGTCGTTCGGCGCGCAGACTACCGGCTCGGTAACGTCGGCGAGATCGATCTCGATCACTTCCGCGTACTCCGCGTCGGCGTCTGGCGAGAGCAAGGACGGATCGGCAAGCCAGGCCTCCATGGCGCAAGCACGGCGCTCGAGGGTGCGCGGGTCGCCGTAGCCCTGGCTCACCATCCAGCGCAGCAGGGTGATGTTCGACCTGAGGTACTCCGAGATGGTCGCCTCGGACAGTTTGATGGTGCAGCCGGCCGCCGAGCGCTCGGCGGAGGCATCCGAGAGCTCGAAGGCCTGCTCGACTGTGAGGTCTTCCAAGCCCTCGATCTCGAGGATGCGGCCGGAAAACGCGTTGATCTTGCCTTTTTTAGCCACGGTCAGCAGTCCCTGCTTGATGCCGTAGTAGGGGATCGCGTGCACCAGATCACGCAGCGTGATCCCGGGCTGCATCTTGCCCTTGAAGCGCACCAGTACCGATTCGGGCATGTCGAGCGGCATCACGCCCGTGGCAGCGGCAAATGCCACCAGTCCAGAGCCTGCCGGGAACGAGATGCCGATCGGGAAGCGGGTGTGCGAGTCGCCGCCGGTACCGACGGTGTCCGGGAGCAGCATGCGGTTCAGCCAGCTGTGGATGATGCCGTCGCCCGGACGCAGCGAGACGCCGCCGCGGGTCATGATGAAATCGGGCAGCGTGTGCTGGGTCTCGATGTCTACGGGCTTGGGGTAGGCGGCGGTGTGGCAGAAGCTCTGCATCACCAGATCCGCGGAGAAGCCCAGGCAGGCGAGGTCTTTCAGTTCGTCGCGCGTCATCGGGCCGGTGGTGTCCTGCGAGCCCACGGTGGTCATATGGGGTTCGCAGTAAGTGCCAGGGCGCACGCCCTCGACGCCGCAGGCGCGGCCGACCATTTTCTGCGCCAGCGTGAATCCCTTGTTGCTCGCAGCCGGCAGCTGCGGCGTGCGGAACAGGTTGGAGGCGGGCAGGCCGAGTTCCTTGCGGGCCTTGAGCGTGAGGCCGCGGCCGACGATCAGGTTGATGCGGCCGCCGGCTCTCACCTCGTCGAGCAGCACATCGGATTTCAGTTCGAACTCCGAGAGTATTTCGCCGGTGGCCGCGTTCAGAATTTTGCCGTCATAGGGGCGGATCTCGATCACGTCGCCCATGGCGATGCGATCGACGGATGCCTCGAACACCAGCGCACCCGCGTCCTCCATGGTGTTGTAGAAAATCGGGGCGACCTTGCTGCCGAAACACACGCCACCCGTGCGCTTGTTGGGGACGCCGGGAATGTCATCGCCAAAGAACCACAGCACCGAGTTGGTGGCGGACTTGCGGCTGGAGCCCGTGCCCACGACGTCGCCCACAAAGGAGATGGGGAGCCCCTTGGCCTGCAGCGCGGCGATCTGCTTCAGGGGGCCGATGGCGCCGTGCTCGTCCGGCTCGATGCCATCGCGGCGCATCTTGTACATGGCGAGCGCGTGGAGCGGGATATCGGGCCGGCTCCAGGCATCGGTGGCGGGGGAGAGGTCATCGGTGTTGGTCTCGCCGCTCACCTTGAACACGACGGTTTTCATCGATTCCGGTACAGCTGGACGGCGGGTGAACCATTCACCTTCGGCCCAGGAGTGCAGCACTTCGCTGGCGTGCGGGTTGCCCGCCTTGCTCTTCTCGGCCACGTCATGGAAGGCATCGAACATGAGCAGGGTGCCCTTCAGTTCTGCTGCCGCCAGCGCGCCCAACTCGGTGTCGTCCAGCGCCTCGACCAGGGTGCCGATGTTGTAACCCCCGAGCATGTCGCCCAGCAGGCGCACGGCCAGGGCGCGGTCTATGAGCGGCGAACTCGCCTGCCGGCGCACGATCGCGCTCAGGAAGGCGGCCTTGACGTAGGCGGCTTCGTCCACGCCGGGCGGGACGCGGTTAGTGATCAGCTCCAGCAGGACGTTTTCCTCGCCAGCGGGCGGGGCCTTCAGCAGCTCGACCAGTTCGGTGGTCCAGCCCGCGTTCAGCGGTTTCGGCGGGATGCCCTGGGCTGCGCGTTCGGCGGCGTGTTGGCGATAGGCTTCGAGCACGGGCGATTCTCCTCGCGTGATGGCGGGCCGGGCTGCCCGCGGTTCGCCGCAATTATAGTGCAGCGACATGGCCCTTACGTAGCCGCAAACGCCCCTGAACGATATGCAATTCGGGGCGTCGCGGTAGCTTGCCAGGCAGGCGCCAAGTGCAGATCATTCCGACGCCCCAGCCCGGCCGGGCGAGGCGAGCAGCAGTCAAAGGAGGTCCGTGTGTTGAAGGTCCACGGTTTTGCCGTCAGCAACTACCACAACATGGTGCGCATGGCGCTCATGGAAAAAGGCGCGGCTTTCGAGACGGTCGAGGTATTCCCCAATCAGAACGAGGACTATCTTGCGCGGAGCCCGATGGGCAAGGTGCCCTGTCTGGAGACCCCAGAGGGCTTCATCGCCGAGACCTCCGTGATCCTCGAGTACATCGAGGACGCTGTTCCGGGGCCGAAATTCCTGCCTTCGGATGCGTATGGCCGGGCGCGGGTGCGCCAGGCGATGAAGATGATCGAGCTGTATATCGAACTGCCTGCCCGCCGGCTGTTTCCCGGCGTGCTGTTCGGTGGCGCGAACCCTGAGCAAACGGTCCGCGAGGTTGAGCCGGTGCTGCGCCGGGGAGTGGCTGCGCTGGCGCGCACGCTCGATTGCCGCGCGGGTGTCATGGGGGACGCACTGACGCTGGCCGATTTCATGGCCGTGTTCAGTTTTCCGCTCGCCGGCATGGTCGCTAAAAAAGTCTACGGCTGGAATATGGCCGCCGAGGTGCCGGGACTGGAAGCGACGCTCGAAGGTCTCGGCGCGCGGCCGACGGCGAAGCAACTGAGCGATGAATCACGTGCGGGGATGGCTGACTTCCTTGCCAGGCTGAAGTCGCGCGCTTGAGCCTCGGGCCGGGGCATAGCGCTCCCGGGGCAGCGAACCGCTGCTCCGGGAGCATCCTCACTCAGGCGATGGTCACGCGCTCGATGGTGACAGTCTCTTCGGGCACATCGTCGTGGCTGCCGCGACGGCCGGTTTTGACGGCTTTTATCTTTTCTACCACCTCCATGCCCGACACGACCCTGCCGAACACGGCATAGCCCCAGCCCTGCGGCGAGGGCGAGCGGTGGTTGAGGAATTCGTTGTCGCTCACGTTGATGAAAAACTGTGCGGTGGCCGAGTGGGGGTCGTTGGTGCGGGCCATCGCGATGGTGCCCGCGGTGTTCTTCAGGCCATTGTCGGCCTCGTTCTTGATCGGGGCGCGGGTGGTTTTCTGGCTCATGTCGGCAATCATGCCGCCGCCCTGAATCATGAAGTTCTCGATCACCCGGTGGAAGATCGTGACGTCAAAGAAGCCGTCCTTCGCATAAGTGAGGAAGTTCTCTACGGTTGCGGGGGCTTTCTCGGCGTCGAGTTCGAGGCCGATGTCGCCGAGGCTGGTGTGCAGAGTGAGCATGATGTCCGCCAGGGGCTGATATAAGGGGTGTTCATCATACCCGCGCAAGGTCTTTCAGACAGCCCGCAGCGGGGTGTCCGGAATGCCGGTTGTCTTCGCCCGGGGCTTGGTGTTGCGCCTGTTGCTTGGGTGGTTCTGAGGTGGCGTGAATAGTGCGAAGCGGCTCAAACGCCCCCGCTCGTGGCCGGCGTCTATACTTTAGGACCAGCCGCACGAACGACCCCTCATGAGCGACGCGCCACGCCCCTCGAATTTTCTGCGCACCATCATCCGCGACGATCTGGAGTCCGGTCGGGTAGCGGCGGTCAGCACGCGCTTCCCCCCCGAGCCCAATGGCTACCTGCACATCGGCCACGCCAAGTCGATCGGCGTGAACTTCGGTCTGGCCGCGGAGTTCGGCGGCCAGTGCAACCTGCGTTTCGATGACACCAACCCCGACACCGAAGACACCGAATACGTGGAGTCGATCATCCGTGATGTCCTCTGGATGGGCCACGCGTGGGCCGGCGAGGTGCGCTATGCGAGCGATTATTTCCCCCAACTCCATGCCTGGGCGCAGCACCTCATTCGCGAAGGGCTTGCCTACGTGTGCGAGCTCTCCCCGGAGGACACCCGTCTCTATCGGGGGACACTGACGGAGCCAGGTCGCAACAGCCCGTTCCGCGACAGGCCGGCTGCGGAGAGCCTGGCCCTTCTGGAGCGCATGCGCGTGGGCGAGATCGACGAAGGGCGCATGACCCTCCGGGCCCGGATCGACATGGCAGCGCCCAATCTCAATCTCCGCGATCCGGTGTTGTACCGGGTGAAGCATTCGCGCCATCACCGCACCGGCGATGCATGGCACATCTATCCCTCCTACGATTTCGCGCATGGTCAGGAAGACGCCATCGAGGGTGTCAGCCACTCGATCTGCACCCTGGAGTTCGAGGACCACCGACCGCTCTACGACTGGTTCATCGAGCATCTGCCGGTGCCGGCGCGACCGCGGCAGTACGAGTTCGCCCGCCTCAACCTGAGCTATACGGTCACCAGCAAACGCAAGCTGAAGCAGCTGGTCGAGGAAGGTCACGTCGAGGGCTGGGACGATCCGCGCATGCCCACCATTTCGGGGCTGCGTCGGCGCGGGCTCACCCCCGCTTCATTGCGGGATTTCGTCGAGCGCACCGGGGTCAGCCGCTCCGAGAGCGTGGTGGATCTCGGCATGCTCGAGTTCTGCATCCGTGACGATCTCGACAAGCAGGCGCCGCGCGCCATGTGCGTGCTGCGACCGCTGAAACTCACGATCCGCAATTTCCCCGCGGGCGGTGGTGAGGCGCTCCAGGCGCCGCGGCATCCTTCGCGCGAGGACCTGGGCACCCGCGTGCTGCCCTTCGGTCGCGCGCTGTGGATTGATCGCGAAGACTTCCGCGTCGAGGCCGCGAAGGATTTCAAGCGGCTCGTAGCGGGGCAGGAAGTGCGCTTGCGCAATGCCTACGTCATTCGCGCCGAGGACGTGGTGTGCGATGCGGCAGGCGAAGTGATCGAGGTCCTCGCCAGCTATGATCCCGAGACCCTTGGCAAGAATCCGGCGGATGGCCGCAAGGTCAAGGGCGTGATCCACTGGGTGGCAGCGGACGCGGCCTTCGACTGCGAGGTGCGGCTCTATGACCGCCTGTTTCGCGACGCCTTGCCGGATGCCGCAGACGGCGGCTTCCTTGCCAACCTGAATCCCGGGAGCCTCGAGATCCTGCGCGGCTGCAAGGCGGAGGCGAGTCTTGCCGAGGCGGTGGTCGGGGACCGTTTCCAGTTCGAACGCGAAGGCTATTTCTGTCTCGATCCGCGGCGCGGCGAAGGCGATGTCCCGGTGTTCAACCGCACCATCGGCCTGCGTGATACCTGGGCGGCTGGCAACAAGGGAGGCTGAGCGGTGGGCTTGCGCATCTACAACACGCTTAGCCGCCGGGTCGAGGATTTCTCCCCGCTCGTTCCGGGACATATCGGTCTCTACGTCTGTGGCATCACCGTCTACGACTACTGCCACCTCGGCCATGCGCGACTGCTGGTCGGCTTCGACACCATCGCGCGCTATCTGCGGGCCCGCGGCTGGTCGCTCGAGTACGTGCGCAATGTCACTGACATCGACGACAAGATCCTGCGTCGGGCGAACGAGAATGGCGAGAGCTTCGATGCCCTGGCGATCCGCTTCACGGCGGCCATGCACGAGGACGAACGTGCGCTTGGCAACTTGCCGCCTGATCACGAGCCGCGCGCCACGGCGCATATCGGTGAAATCCTGGGCATCACGCAGCGACTGGTCGAAGAGGGCTATGCGTATCCGGCGGCCAACGGGGATGTCTATTACCGGGTGAGCCGATTTGCCGGTTACGGCAAATTATCCGGCCGCAAACCGGAGGAACTTCTCTCGGGTGCGCGTGTTGAGATCGACGAAGATAAAGAAGATCCGCGGGATTTCGTGCTCTGGAAGGCAGCCAAGCCCGGCGAGCCCAGCTGGCCCTCGCCTTGGGGCCCGGGGCGTCCCGGCTGGCACATCGAGTGCTCGGCAATGTCGATGAAATGCCTGGGCGAGACTTTTGATATCCACGGTGGCGGACCGGACTTGGTGTTTCCCCAGCCCGAGAACGAGATCGCCCAGTCCGAGGCCGCCACGGGCCACGAGTTCGCGCGCCTGTGGATGCACGTCGGTCCGCTGCGCATCGACGGCGAGAAGATGTCGAAGTCGCTCGGTAATTTTTTCACGATCCGTGACGTGCTCGCCAAGTACCGTCCCGAGGTGGTCCGTTATCTTCTGATCTCCAGCCACTATCGCAGCCCCATCAACTACGCCGAGGACAGCCTGCAGGGCGCGCAGGCCGCGCTGGAGCGTTTTTATGCGGCCTTGCGTGATTTCGGCGATGTGCCCCCGGTGTCGTGGCAGCTGCTCACAGCCAGTGCTCACCATGAGCGGTTCATCGCCGCGATGGACGAGGATTTCAACACCCCCGAGGCGCTCGCGGTGCTGTTCGATCTGGCCCGGGATCTGAACGCCGCGGCGCGCAGCGATCCAGGCCGCGCACGCGCGCTGGCCGGCGAATTGAAGGGTTTCGGTGCGGTATTCGGCATCCTGCAGGAAGACCCGATGCTGTTTCGCCGCGGTGGTGAGAGCAGCAGCGAGGATGCCGGGATCGATGCCCTGGTCGCGGAGCGATCGGCGGCGAAGAAGGCGAAAGACTTCGCACGCTCGGATGTTATTCGCGCCGAGTTGCTGGCGCGCGGGATCGTGCTGGAGGACACGCGTGAGGGAACGCTCTGGCGCCGGGCCTGACGCGTCCGGCCTGAGACGGGGAACCGGCTCAGGCGATAAAGGCGCGCTACAGCCTCAGAGATTGACCACCGGGATGAGATTGCCTTCTCTTGCCCGCGTGCGTGCCAGCCGCATCAGCCACATCCAGCAGCCACCCAGCAGTGCGGATGAGCCCAGTATCCAGCCAAGCGCAGATGCTGGCGCGCTGGCGATTTGCCCCGACTGGTACACGCATACCGCCAGCGACCAGGCGATGACCGTGTTCCAGGTTGCCGAGAAAAACGCCCAGAATCCGCCCTGTTCCTTGTAGATTGCACCGAGCGTTGCGACGCAGGGCATGTAGAGCAACACGAACAGCATGTAGGCGAAGGCACCCAACTGGCCGTCAAAGAGATGGCCGATCTGGCCAAGCGTGCCCACGTGGATGTCCTGTGCCGTGGCGGCGGCCTCACGGTCACCGATGTTGCCCATGTCCATACCCAGCGGGTCCGCGAGGTTGCTGCTGAGTTCTCCCAGATTGGTGCCCACCGAGGCGATCGCCTCGCGGAGCAGGCTGACAGCATTCTGCGGAGCCTGTGGTCCGGTATCGCCGCTTGCCATCGTGGAGTACAGCGCATCGAGCGTGCCCACCACCACTTCCTTGGCGAAGACGCCGCTGAAAATGCCCACCGTGGCGGGCCAGTTTTCCTCGCGTAGTCCCAGCGGGGCGAAGACGGGCGTGATTGATTTGCCAATCGCCGAGAGCAGCGAGCGCTCGGTGTTCTGGTTGCCGAAGCTGCCATCAGTGCCAAGCGAATTGACGAAATTGAGCACCACCACCACCGCCACGATGGCCTTGCCCGCCCGCATCACGAAGCCCTTCAGGCGGTGCCAGGTGTGGATGAACAGGCCGCGCAGGGTCGGCAGATGATAGGGCGGCAGTTCCATCACGAAGGCTGACAGATCCCGGCGCAGCAACGCCCGCCGGACCAGATAACCCGTGAAAACGGCCAGCACGACGCCGATCAGGTAGAGGGCAAAAACCACGTTCTGCCCGTTGCGGGGGAAGAGTGCCGCCGCGAAGAGCGCGTAGACGGTAAGCCGCGCGCCGCAGGACATGAAAGGCGCCATCAGGGTGGTGAGCAGGCGGTCCTGCTGCGCATCGAGGCCGCGTGATGCCATCACGGCCGGAACATTGCAACCGAAGCCCACGATCAGCGGCACGAAGCTCTTGCCGGGGAGTCCCATCGCGCGCATGAGCCGGTCGAGGATGAAGGCCGCCCGAGCCATGTATCCCGAGTCCTCGAGAAAACTCTGAAACAGGAACAGTGTGGCTATAACGGGAATGAAACTCGCCACGAGCTGCACGCCACCGCCCAGTCCATCGGCCACAGCGGCGATCAGCCACGCCGGCAGACCGAGCCCCATCATCAGGCTTCGCGGCAACTCGACGAAGACGGCGGCACCGGCGAGGTTGAAGAAATCCGTGAAGGCACCACCTACATTGATGGTGAACATGAACATCAGGTACATGATCCCGAGGAACAGCGGGAAGGCGGCCCAACGGTTCAGCAGGATCGAATCCAGCAGCGCCGTGATATCGAGGCGGTTGTCCTCGTCGCGCGCCAGTGCTCCCTCGAGCAGTCTGGCGATGGCGCGGTAACGCTCCTCTATGAGTGCATCCGCGGCGCCACGACCAAGCTGCTGTTCGAGCGTGTCGACCAACGCCAGCGCGCGGCTGCGCCCGGCTTCATCGAGCCGGGCCAGAACAGCGCAATCGCGCTCGAGGATCGCGGCCGCCACCAGTCTCCCGTGCGCACCGGCCTGCGCTGGCGGCAGCGATGCCTGCAGCCCTGTCAGCGCGCTTTCGAAGCGGGCGTCGAGCATCACACTTGCCGGTGCCGCGCGGTTTTTCAGCTGGCTGTTGATGGCGTCGAGAAGTGCCGCCATACCTTCGCCGCGGCTCGCTACGATCGGCACCACCGGACAGCCAAGGCGCGCTGCCAGGCGTTGTGCATCGATGTGCACGCCCTGGGCGTTGGCGACATCCAGCATGTTCAGTGCAATGACCAGCGGGGTGCCGGCATCGAGCAGTTGGGTGCTCAGGTAGAGGCCACGCTCCAGTGAGCTTGCATCCACAATATTCAGCAGAAGATCCGGCTGTCCCGAAAGAATGAAGTTCTGGGCGATCTGCTGGTCAATGGAGTCCTCGCCGTGGGAGACATGCAGCGAGAAGGTGCCTGGCAGGTCGACCAACTCGTGCCGCAGGCCGGCGTGCATATAGGTCCCGGTCTTGCGCTCCACGGTGACGCCTGGCCAGTTGCCCACCGACTGATGCGCCCCGGTCAGGCGGTTGAACAGGGTAGTCTTGCCGCAGTTGGGGTTGCCGACCAGCGCGATGACGGGCGATGGGCTCACACGCGTCGCACTCTGAGGGAGGCTGCCTCGTCCCGGCGCAAGCTCATCCTGAAGCCGCGCAGGCGGATTTCGATCGGGTCACCGAGCGGGGCGGGGCGCTCGACCACGAAGGGTGTTCCGGGTGTCAGACCCATGCTGAGCAGGCGATTGCGATAGTGCTCGGGCATGCCGGCAAAGCCGATGACCTCGGCGTGATCACCGCGCACGAGTTCGGCAAAACTGATGGTCTCTGTGTCCATGCGGGAATGGTATGCGCAAATGAGAATTATTAGCAACAAGGGCTCCGACGAAGGGCATAAGCCACCGTGCTAACCTCGCGCCACCGCTGCCCAGAGCCCCCGAACATGATCTCTTCGTCTGGTTTTTGCGCCGCACCGCGCGCCCGTACCGCGGTGCGCAAAAGCGTACCGGGTTCGCTCCCGCAACGGTCCCCGGCAGCATGAGTGGCGTCGAGGCCGAGCACTTTGCGGACCTTCTGTTGGCCGGTACCCGGTTCATCGACGTCCGGGCCGAGGTCGAGTTCGCGAAGGGTTGTATCCCGGGCGCGGTGAATCTGCCGATCCTCGATAACGCGGAGCGGGAGCAGGTGGGCACCTGCTACAAGCGCCGCGGGCAGGAGGCTGCCATCGAGCTCGGTCACACGCTGGTCGGCGGAGCCCTTAAAGAAGCCCGCGTCGCCGCCTGGTGCGAGATTGCGGCGCGTGAGCCCGGTGCACATGTGTATTGCTGGCGCGGTGGCTTGCGCTCGCGCACCGCTGTGCAGTGGATGGCGGAGGCGGGCTACCCGGTGCCCGTTATCGCCGGCGGGTATAAGGCGCTGCGCCAGCGCCTTATCGACGAACTGGCGCCAGCCGGCCCCGAGGAGTCCTGGTTCGTGATCGGCGGGCGAACCGGTAGCGCCAAGACAGCGCTGCTGAATGAACTGCCGGGAGGGATCGATCTCGAAGGCTTCGCCAGACACCGCGGCTCCAGCTTCGGGCGCCGTGCGGGGGCGGCACCGGTGCAGGTGGATTTCGAGAACGCGCTGGCGCTGGCGCTGTTAGGCCGGCGGCATGAGGAGCCGGCAGGCTGTCTGTTTTTCGAGGACGAGAGTCGCCAGATCGGCTCGCTCTCCGTGCCACTGGAGGTGTTTCGTCGCATGCGCGAGGCGCCGCTGGCCATCCTCGAGGTTCCCATGGCGCAGCGCGTGGGCAAGATTCTCGATGACTACATCCGGGTGGATCTGGCCGAGCATCTGGCACTGGACGCAGAGGCAGGCTTCGAGCACTTCGCGCGGCAGCTCACCGAGAGTCTGCA
>CAJADV010000604.1 GCA_903938575.1 uncultured Gammaproteobacteria bacterium | reverse complement strand
CAGTCACGCCACCTGCCTGTTGCAGGAGCCCGGGGATAACGCGGCGCTGGCGCAAAGCCTCGCCGATGACCTTGGGTTGAAGACGGTAGAGCTCGATCCCCTCGCGTGGCAGGGCAAATCCGGTTCCGGTGCCTTTGATGCCTTTCTGGCCACGTTCGCAGCGGCCGTGCTGAGCTGCCTCGATGGCCCAACCGACACTTCCGGAGTTCGCCCATGAGCACCCCCGCACCGGCCCTGATACTGGTCGATGGATCCTCGTACCTCTACCGCGCCTTTCACGCGCTGCCGCCGCTGTCGACCGCAAGTGGCCAGCCCACCGGCGCCGTGCGCGGCGTCGTCAGCATGTTGCGCAAACTTTGCCAGCAGTACCCGGGTACGCCCGTGGTGGTGGTCTTCGATGCCAAGGGCAAGACCTTCCGCGAGGACATCTACGCCGAGTACAAGGCCCATCGCCCGCCCATGCCAGAGGATCTGCGCGCGCAGGTGGAGCCGCTGCACGAGCTGGTGCGCGCGCTCGGTCTGCCGCTGCTGTGCGTGTCGGGTGTCGAGGCCGACGATGTGATCGGCACGCTGGCCGTGCAGGCCGCGCGCGAGGGGCGCAATGTGCTTGTCTCCACCGGCGACAAGGACCTCGCCCAGCTGGTCGATGCGCATGTGACGCTGATCAACACCATGAACGACACCCGCCTCGACATCGCCGGTGTGCAGCAGAAATTCGGTGTCGGACCCGGACAGATTGTCGACCTGCTGGCGCTGATGGGTGACAAGACCGACAACATTCCCGGCGTACCGGGGGTGGGTGAAAAAACCGCGCTCGCGCTGTTGCAGCACTTCGGCAGCCTGGAAGGGCTGTATGCGGATCTCGACGGGGTCACGGGCATCGCCGGGCTGCGCGGCGCCGCGAGCGTCCGGGCAAAACTCGATACCGAGCGCGAAAAGGCCTTCCTCTCGCGCGAGCTGGCCACCATCCGCACCGATGTGGCGCTCGATATCGGGGAGCAGGCGCTGCAGCACGCGCCGCCCGACCGCGAGGCGTTGTTGCGGCTCTACCGCGAGCTCGAGTTCAACAGCTGGCGCGAAGAGATCGAGCGGCAGGGTGAAACTGCCGCCACCGCGACCTCGCCCGAACCCGCGTCTGAGCCTTTGCCGGCGCTGGAGGCTGATTACGAGCTGGTTCTGGATACGGCCGCACTGCAGCGATGGGTCGCGGCCGCGCGCGAGGCCGATCTCGTGTCCGTGGACACCGAGACCACCAGCCTCGATTACATGAAGGCGCGTCTGGTCGGTGTTTCACTGGCCATCGAGCCCGGACGGGCCGCCTACATCCCGGTGGCACACGATTATCTGGGTGCACCCGACCAGCTCTCCGAGGCCGAAGTGCTCGGCGCCCTGCGCGAGCTGCTCGAGTCGCCCGCCCATGCCAAGGTCGGGCAGAACCTCAAGTACGACCGCAGCGTGCTGCTGAACCACGGCATCGAACTCAGGGGCATCGTCTTCGACACCATGCTCGAGTCCTATGTGCTCGACTCGGTGGGTTCGCGCCACGACATGGACTCGCTCGCCCTGAAGCACCTCGACTACCGCGCCATCCCCTACGAGGAGGTGGCCGGCAAGGGCGCCAAGCAGATCGGCTTCTCGCAGGTGAAAGTCGAGGATGCCACCCGCTACGCCGCGGAGGACGCCGACATCACGCTCCGCCTGCACCGCAAGCTGTGGCCACAACTGCAGGCCCAGCCCGCGCTGGAGCGGGTGTTCCGCGAGATCGAGATGCCGCTGGTGCCGGTGCTGTCGCGGCTGGAGCGCCAGGGCGCACTGGTCGATGCCAAACTTCTGGCCCAGCAGAGCCGCGAACTTGGCGAGAGAATGCTTGAGGTCGAAGCAAGCGCTCACACCCTGGCAGGGGGCCCCTTCAATCTGGGCTCACCCAAGCAGCTGCAGGAGATTCTTTTCGAGCGCCTTGGCCTGCCGCAGATCGGCAAGACACCCACCGGCCAGCCTTCCACCGCCGAGCCCGTGCTGGCGGAACTTGCCGAGCAGTACGAGCTGCCGCGGGTGATCCTCGAGTACCGGAGCCTGAGCAAGCTGAAATCCACCTACACCGACCGTCTGCCCGAGCAGATCAACCCCGCTACCGGTCGGGTACATACCTCCTACCAACAGGCGGTGACGGCCACCGGCCGTCTGTCCTCGACCGATCCCAACCTGCAGAACATCCCGGTGCGCACCGCCGAGGGTCGACGCATCCGTCAGGCCTTCGTGGCGCCCGCGGGTTGGCGGATCGTCGCGGCGGATTACTCCCAGATCGAGCTGCGCATCATGGCGCACCTCTCCGGTGACCCGGGCCTGATCGACGCCTTCGCCAAGGGGCATGATGTGCACCGCGCCACGGCGGCCGAGGTATTCGGTGTGGAGCTGGCAGCCGTAAGCGATCTCCAGCGCCGCAGCGCCAAGGCGATCAACTTCGGGCTGATCTACGGCATGTCCGCCTTCGGCCTCGCCAAGCAGCTTGCTGTCGGCCGCGGCGAGGCACAGGCCTACATCGACCGCTACTTCACCCGGTATCCCGGTGTACAGGCCTACATGGAGCGGGTGCGCGCAGAGGCCGGCACGCGGGGTTATGTGGAGACCATTTTCGGGCGCCGGCTTTACCTGCCCGATATCCGCTCGCGCAACCCCTCGGTCCGTCAGGCCGCCGAGCGCACCGCCATCAACGCCCCCATGCAGGGCAGCGCCGCCGACATCATCAAGCGGGCGATGATCACCTTGGATGACTGGCTGCTGGAAAGCAGCGCCCCCGCGCGCATGGTGATGCAGGTGCACGACGAACTGGTGCTGGAGGTGCGCGAAGACGCGCTGGATGAGGTATGCGCCCAGGTGCGTTCGCTGATGTCAGGCGCGGCTCGTCTGCAGGCGGAACTGGTGGTCGATGTGGGCGTCGGCTTTAACTGGGACGAGGCTCACTGAGCCATCGCGAGCCAGCGTGCCAGCACGGCGCGGGCTTCGTCGACGCCACGGCCATCCGAGGACGAGAACAACTGCACCGAGCTCTCACCCGTCTGGGCGAGCTCCCGCCGCACCGCGGCGAGCGTGGCCGCAGCTTGCCCGCGGGACAGTTTGTCGGCCTTGGTGAGCAGGATGTGCAAGGGGCGCGCGAGCCCGGTCACCCAGTCGACCAGCATGCGGTCCTGGGGCTTCAGGGGATGGCGTGAATCCATCAGCAGGACCACACCGGCCAGCGATTTGCGCTTTTCAAGATAGGTTTCGACCAGCTTGCCCCACTCGATCCGCAGCTCCAGCGGCACCTTGGCGTAGCCGTATCCGGGCAGGTCCACGAGGCGGCGTTCCGGATCGATGGCAAAGAAGTTGAGTTGCTGGGTGCGGCCGGGCGTGTGGCTGGTGCGAGCGAGCTTGTTGCGGGCGCAGAGGGTGTTCAGCGCGCTCGACTTGCCGGCGTTGGAGCGTCCGGCGAAGGCTACCTCAAGACCTTCGTCTGCAGGGCACTGGCTCATCCGCGCCACGCTCAGCATGAATTCCGCAGCCCTGAAGGCGTTCAGGGCTGCCGCGGCGGGGCTTCGGGAAGTCTCCGTTTTCGGATGCATACTCGCTTGCTATACTCCGGGGCCCGGCAAGGTCGGAAATCCGACCCTGACTGTTTTTCGTAAGACTCGCGCGCGAACCGCGCAGAACCCTCTGGAGAGTATCGCATGAACAAGTTCGCACTGGCCGCGCTGATGTTCTTCGCTTCGGCGGCCTACGCCGATCGCACGCCCGAAGAGCTTTACCCTACGCGCTGCGCCACCTGCCACAGCGCAGGGCTCCTCAACGCACCCAAAGTGCATGACGCCGCAGCCTGGAAAGTCCGCTTCGATGCCAAGGGCATCGACGGTCTGGTGCAGAGCGCCACCAATGGCCTGAACGCCATGCCACCACGCGCCATGTGCAACGACTGCACCCCCGGTGAATACAAGGCGCTCATCGAGTTCATGATGAAGCCTGCTGCCTGAGATCAGCCCGGTTACGACCGGCCGCCGTTCCCCAAGCCAAGGATCTGATCTGGTGAAGACACGAATTGCACTGTTCATTGGCGCCTGCCTTCTGGCAGGTCAGGCGGCGGCCACTCCGCTTGTTGGTAACGCCCAGGCCGGTCAGACCAAGGTGGCTGTCTGCGGGGCCTGCCACGGGGCCGATGGCAATAGCCTTGCCCCGACCTTCCCCAAACTGTCGGGCCAGAATGAAAAGTACCTGCTGAAGCAGATGCATGACGTGAAGAGCGGTGCCCGCGTGATTGCCGTCATGGCGGGCCAGCTTGACGCCCTGAGCGAGCAGGATCTTGCCGATATTGCGGCCTATTACGCGTCGCAGACCCGCACGCCGGGCTCCGCCAAGGAAGAGCTTGTCGCCCTGGGTGAGAGCATCTATCGCGCCGGCATCCGCGAACGCGGCATAGCGGCCTGCAGCGCCTGTCACTCGCCCACAGGCAACGGAAACGCACCGGCCAAGTTCCCCTCGCTCGGCGGACAGCATGCCGATTACATTGCCTCCAGCCTGCGTGCCTGGCGCAGCGAGGAACGCAAGAACGACGGTGACACCCGCATCATGCGCGATGTCGCCGCCCACCTGACCGACAAGGAACTCGACGCGGTCGCGAGCTACGCCTCCGGGCTGCACTGAGTCCACGTTGCCGCCGGGGGGTGCTCCCCGGTGGCATTTTGCCGATTCAGCAAGCTGCGGTTGAAACCAACGCTGCCTGCGCTTGTCCCATACCGGCCAACCTGTCGCATTCGAGGAGACGCACTTCCATGAGCCGCCTGATAAACGCTTTCCTGCTCGCACTTTGCCTGCTCCCCATGGGCCTTCGCGCCGCCGAGCCCCTGTACATAGAAGGCACCCATTACGAGCGTCTCGCGGAGCCGGTGCGCACCGCAGATCCCTCGCGCATCGAGGTCGTCGAGCTGTTCTGGTACGGCTGTTCGCACTGCTTTCACCTCGAGCCGCTGCTCGCGAAGTGGAAACCCACCATTGCCAAGGACGTCGACTTCCATCGCTCGCCCGCCATGTGGAACAAACTGATGGCGGTGCACGCACAGGCGTTTTATGCCGCCGAAGCGCTCGGCGTTTTGGACAAGATGAACGACCCGTTGTTCGCCGCGTTGAACGTGAAGCGCGACAAGCTCGAGTCAGAGGATGAAATCGCCGCGCTGTTTGTCGAGCACGGCGTCAAGGAGGCCGATTTCCGCAAGGCCTTCAATTCATTCGGCGTGCAGTCGAAGGTGAAGCAAGCCGATGCCCGCCAACGCAGCTACAAGACCACGGGCACGCCGGAAGTCATCGTGAACGGCAAGTACCGCGTGTCGGCGCGTCTTGCCGGAAGCCCCGAGGCGGTGTTCAAGGTAGTGGATTTCCTGATCGGCAAGGAGCGCGCTGCGAAGAGCGGCTGATTACTCCTCCGAGGAATCGCGGGCATACGCCTTGGGTCGCGGGCGTGGCCCGCTCCTACGCCCTGGATCGCGGGCATGGCCTGCTCCTACGCTCTGGGTCGCGGGCATGGCCCGCTCCTACCTCGTGAAGGAGCGGTCCACGTCCCGTCCCCCTCCCCTGTAGGAGGGGGCCATGCCCCCGACCGAGCACGTCTCAATTTCAACGCTGCTCGCGGGCATGGCCCGCTCCTCTTACCTGTGCGGCGTTCGCGGGGATCGCTCGCTCCTGCTTTTACGCCCGCTGATTCGATAAAAGCCGGGGTCGGGTCTATGCTTGCCAGACCCAGAATAACCCGTTCCGGCAACCGTACCGGAGCCTTGAGGCATGGCCTGGAAGCCGGCCGTGGAAACCACTAGCGTGCCAGTGAAAGAGGATATGGTCCGGCGCATTGAAGAGGCGCTGGAGGAGCGCAAGCGTCAGCGGCGAACGGGCAGTCAAGCGCCGGGATCCGATCTGCAGGAGCGACGCCGGCAGCCCGGACGCCGCGACAAGGACCTTCCCCTCATGCCTGTTGACTGCCGTCCGGGCCAGTCGCCGCCCTCGCTTTAAGTTCTACCGCAGTCAGCCTGTTGGCTGGCTCGAGGGCATCGTCACCTCGATCAGATACGGGCCTCGTGTTCGCATGGCGCCCGCGAATGCCGCTGCAAAGCTCGCTGCATCCTCTGCACGCTCGGCATTCACACCGAGTGAGCGCGCAAGCGACACGAAATCGATATCCGGCTTCCCTATGTGCATCATGTTGCGCGCTCGCTCGCCCATGGCGGTGGCGCCCACCCGCCGGAACTCCAGCTGCAGGATCGCGTAATCACGGTTGGCGAAGATCACCACGGTGATGTCCAGATTCTCCCGCGCCATCGTCCACAGCGCCTGGATGGTGTACATCGCGCTCCCGTCGCCCTCCAGGCACACCACCTT
>CAJADV010000603.1 GCA_903938575.1 uncultured Gammaproteobacteria bacterium | reverse complement strand
AGCGAGCACCTTGCCCGCCCGCGCGGCCCAGTGCGGCTCATGATGCTCGCGCTTCACCAGCGGATCGGCCCAGGGAAACACCCATTCGGGCTTGATCACTGCGGCGTGACGTCCATAGAGACGGGTGGTCTCGACCAGTTCGGCGCACACCAGCCACTTCGGCTGCTTGCGGAACAGCGCGGAGCCCGGATGCACCGCGAAGCGACGCCCCCGAACGCCTTCGTAATCGCGCTCCTCGGTGCGGATGCCGATGTGCGTCAGCATTCCCGCGAGAATGGCACGGTGCAGCGTCTCGTCGGTCGCAGGCTCCGTGTTCTCGCGCAGGCCGAGTTCGCGGCTTAGCAGCCGAAGCTGCAGGTGGATATCGCGCCACTCGCGCATGCGCAGATACGAGAGGAACTCACGCTGACAGAGCCGCCGCCAAGCGCTTGCGGAGAGCGCCTGGCGCTGCTCCTCGCCATAGCGCCAGAGATTCAGCATGGCGATGAAATCGGAGGTCTCGCAGGCGAATCGGCGGTGACTCTGGTCGGCGGCCTGTTGCTTCTCGGCCGGGCGCTCGCGTGGATCCTGGATGCTGAGAAGGCTCGCAATCACCAGCATTTCCGCGAGTGCGCCCAGCTCGGCGGCGGCGAGCAGCATGCGCCCGATGCGAGGATCTACCGGCAGCCGCGCGAGCCGACGCCCCACGTCGGTGAGTTTGCGTCCGTGGATCGCGCCGAGTTCCTCGAGCAGGCGGATGCCGTCGTTCACCTGCCGCTCGTCCGGCGGCTCGAGGAACGGGAAGCGCATGACCTCGCCAAGGCCGAGCGCCTGCATCTGCAGCACCACCGAGGCCAGGTTGGTGCGGCGGATCTCGGGATCCGTGTAGGCGGGGCGCCTGGTGAAGTCCTCTTCCGCGAAGAGCCGCACGCAGATACCGTCACTCAGGCGCCCGCAACGCCCCTTGCGCTGGTCGGCGCTGGCGCGGGATATCGGCTCGATCGGCAGGCGCTGCACCTTGGAGCGCACGCTGTAGCGGCTCAAGCGCGCGAGGCCCGGATCGATCACATAGCGGATGCCGGGCACCGTGAGCGAGGTTTCGGCCACGTTGGTCGCCAGCACCACACGGCGGCCCGTGCGCGCACCCGGGCGCAGCACCTTCGCCTGCTCGGGCTGCGGCAGCCGCGAGTAGAGCGGCAGCACCTCGAGATTGGGGATCTGCGCACGTCGCAGCGCGAGCGCCGTCTCGCGGATATCGCGCTCTCCGGCGTGGAACACCAGTACATCCCCGCGTCCGGCATGGGGCGTCTCGCGCTCGTGGGCGATCAGCTCCTGCAGCGCACCCACGATCGCCTGCGGGATATCGGCGTCGTCCTCGGGTGGCGGGCGGTACCAGACATCGACCGGGTAGGTACGCCCGGAGACCTCGATCACCGGGGCGCCACGGAAGTGCCGCGAGAAGCGCTCGACATCGATGGTGGCGGACGTGATGACGAGCTTCAGGTCCGGGCGCTCGGGCAACAGCCGCGTGAGGTAGCCGAGCAGGAAATCGATGTT
>CAJADV010000602.1 GCA_903938575.1 uncultured Gammaproteobacteria bacterium | reverse complement strand
CGTGCGCGGTGATCAGCGGCAACTCTCCCGAGGGTGATTCACCTGGCCTGCAATGCATTACGCGCGGTGGCATCCTGGTTCCTGACGCGAGCGCTTGCGAGTCCACGCCTCCCGCTACGCTGAAGTTCGACCAGCCGAATGCCCATTACGCGTCTGCGTTGGTGGTGAACCAGGGTGACACCGTGAACGAGGTAGATCTGGGCACAGCGCGCGGCCGCGGATACCGCTCAACCATCGAGGTAAATGCGGCCATCAAATGGATTCGCGCTCGCTCGGCAACGCCGCGACCATGGATGGCCACGGTCAGTTTCAGCGCCGCACATACTCCGCTGCAACCACCTCCCGGTGCATTGCTGCCCTCGGGAGTTGCCCGCAACATCACGTCAGACTGCACAAACATCCGTAACCAGCGCTACCTCGCCGATGCGATGATCGAGGCGATGGATTCAGAGTTGGGTCGCCTGCTCGTAGAGACCGGTATCGCCCAACGCCAGGAAGACGGCAGCCTGGCCTACGACCCCGCCGCGACCAATACGATGATCATCATCGTCGGCGACAACGGCTCCTTAGGGACTACCGTCAAACTGCCTTTCGACCTGACCCGAGCCAAAGCCACCGCATATCAAACCGGCGTGTGGGTTCCGCTGATCGTGTCCGGCCCGATGGTCAACTCACCCGATCGTAACGTCGAGCACATGGTCAACATCACGGACGTCTATCGCTTGACGGGGCAGATTGCCCGTCTGGACGTTCCCGCCCTGACGCCCCGGGGGATCGACGGTGTCGGCATGCTCAGCTACCTCCAGGATCCCGCCGCGACCGCCCGGCGCAAGATCAACTTCACCCAGGGGGGCCTCAACATCCAGGCCAACGGGGGGCTTAATGGCCCCTGCGTCCTTGGCACCTCCTGCTCGCACACGCCAGTGACGAAATCCGTATGCGAAGACAACGGCGGCACCTGGTGGGGCCAAGGTGCGGAGCCGACGCTCGTGCTGAAAGTGGATCTCGAGCAATGCTGGCAGGTCAATCAGGCGGTATACGAGAACGACCCGGCGAACTACGCGCAGAACAAAATCGTCATGGCGTCTACCTCTTATCGCGCGGTGCGTAACGACAACTTCAAGCTGGTACGCAACGAGGTTCTCGATTACGACCCCCCGAACGACACCAGCGTCCTTATATCCACAGAGGAGTTCTACCGCATCAACCAGTACTCTCCCGTACCCAGGCTCGATCGGAAGGGTCGAGACCTGTTGGCGGCGCAAGGCGGTCTGAACGCAAACCAGCAGCGCAACTACACAGCCCTTTCTGCGGCCATGGATAAGATCCTCGCCTCTGAAGTCTCATGCCCGGGTGACGGCAACGGCGACGGTAGCGTCGATCAAACGGATCTGGACAACGCAGCGGCCATCGCCCTCCGGTGGGGCAAGTCGAGCACCTACGACTTCGACTACGACGGCCTTACAGACGACGCTGATCGCGGCGTCATCGAAAGCCATCTCGGCCCCTGCCCCGGCTGAGGCCAGGCGCGGGAGCTAGAGCGAGAGCGAGAGCTAGAGCTAGAGCTAGAGCTAGAGCTAGAGCTAGAGCAGCGTCAGCCCGTCTGGCGGGCGTTGCTCGACATCCACTCGATGAAGGTGCGCACGCGCTGGTCTTTGAGCATGTCGTTACGGCAGATCAGGCCCCAGCCACCCGGACAATTCACCGTGTGCGGCACGGGGTGCACGAGCCGGCCGTCGCGGAGTTCATCGGCCATGAAGGGGCCATTGGCCAGCGCCACGCCGCCGCCATTCAGCGCGAGCTCCAGCGCCACTGCCAGCGTATCGACCATGATCACGCTGCTGCCCTGCTCGAAAGGCACATCAGCCGAGCCAAACCACGCCTCCCAGCTGTGGGGATCCGCGTAGGTTGCCAGCAGGGGCAGGCCCAGCAGATCCGTGGGCTGCGGATCGGCACCGAGACGTGCCGCCACCGCCGGGCTGCACAGCGCCTCCAGCCGGTAATCGAACAGCGGCACCCAGTGGAAGCGGTTGGTATCGGGCGGTGTCTCGCAATACACGAGGCCCACGTCCGAGTGCATATCGTCGTAGTCCCACTCGATCGCGCAGGTGCTCAGCACCAGCTTGATGTCGGGGTGATCGCGCAGGAAGCGCGGCACACGCTGCGCCAGCCAGCGGATCGAGGCGGTGACGTATGTCTGCACGCGCAGGGTCTTGTCGGCCGAGACGCGCTTGACCGTCTCCACGCCATCGACCAGCGATTCCAGCGCCGAGCGCACGAAGGGATAGAACATCCGCCCTTCCTCGGTGGAGGCGATATTGCGCCCCACGCGGGAGAACAGGGCCACACCGAGCGACTGCTCGAGCGACTCGATCTGGTGGCTGATCGCCGAGTGCGTGAGGTTCAGTTCCTCGGCGGCGCCGCGGATGCTCTGACGCCGCGCGGCGGCCTCGAAACCCTTCAGCGAGCTGAGCGGCGGTAGCTGGCGGGTGTTGATCTTCCTGCGCATGCGGATCATCCGTTAGGGTCGCGGGGCCCGGCGATTCTACGCGCTGTCAACGGGCGCGCAATTGCACCGCCCGGGCAGTTTTGCCGCTGATATACTCGCGCCGCCCGCGGTCGGGAGCGACCGCACCGGACCGGCCGGCAAGACCGGGAATCTCACAGAGCAGTAACTCATGCGGAATCACGTTCAGGCAGTAGTGATCGGTGGCGGCGTGGTGGGGGCCAGCGTGCTCTACCACCTCACCAAGGCGGGCTGGAAGGATGTGATGCTGATCGAGCGTGCCGAACTCACCTCCGGCTCCACCTGGCACGCCGCCGGCGGCATGCACACCGTGAACGGCGATCCCAACGTCGCCAAACTCCAGCAGTACACCATCAACCTGTACAAGGAAATCGAGCAGATCTCAGGGCAGTCCTGCGGCGTGCACATCACTGGCGGCATCATGCTCGCCGGCACCCGGGAGCGGCTCGACTGGCTGAAGATGGCCAAGGCCCGCGGTCGCTACCTTGGCATGGAGCTCGAGCTGATCTCGGTCGACGAGGCCGAACAGCTTTTTCCCCTGATGGACAAAAAGCATTTTGCCGGTGCCATGTACGACCCCATCGAGGGCCACGTGGACCCGAACGGCGTGACCTACGCCTACGCCAAGTCCGCGCAAATCGGCGGCGCCGAGATCGTGCGCCAGTGCCGCGTCACCGCGCTGCAGCAGCGTACCGACGGCACTTGGGACGTGATCACCGAGCAAGGCACCGTGCACGCCGAACATGTGGTTAACGCGGGCGGTTTGTGGGCCCGCGAAGTGGGCCGCATGGTCGGTCTTGAACTGCCCATCCTCGCCATGGAGCACCAGTACCTCATCACCGACGATATGCCCTTCCTCGCCGGCAAAAAAGAGCAGCTCCACTGCATCGACTTCGAAGGCGAGATCTATCTGCGCCAGGAGCGCGGCGGCATGCTGATCGGCACCTACGAGAAAGCAGGCGTGCCCTGGTCGCCCAAGGAAACGCCGTGGGACTTCGGCCAGAACCTGCTGCCGAACGATCTCGACCGTATCGCGCCCAGCCTGGAGGTCGGCTTCCAGCACTTCCCGCAACTCGGCGAGGCGGGCATCAAGAAAATCGTGAATGGCCCCTTCACCTTCGCCCCGGACGGCAACCCCCTGATCGGCCCGGTGCGCGG
>CAJADV010000601.1 GCA_903938575.1 uncultured Gammaproteobacteria bacterium | reverse complement strand
TCGCTGAGCCCTGCCTGGTTCGTCTGGCCTACCGGCAATCTGGCCATCAATCCTCTACCTTGCCACCCGCGGCTTCAATGGCCGCACGAGCACCCTTGGTCACGACAACACCCTTCAGGTGAAGCGCACGCGAAACCGCACCCGACTGGAACACACGCACCCGTTCGATGTTGCGTGCAACAACGTTGGACGCCTTGAGCGTGTCGAGATCGACGATATCACCCTGCACTTTGTCCAGCTCCGACAGCCGGAGTTGCGCAGTGACTCGAGCAATCGCCGAGCTAAAACCGTATTTTGGCAGCCGCTGCTGAATAGGCATCTGGCCGCCTTCGAATCCGGGGCGCACGTTGCCGCTCTTACGCGCACGCTGTCCCTTGTGACCGCGACCAGCGGTCTTGCCGAGCCCACTGCCGCCACCGCGGCCGACGCGGGTGCGCGGCTTGCGGCTACCGGGAGCCGGAGTGAGCGTATTCAGGCGCATGTTTTCGTCGCTCATTGGGCGCCACCTTCTACTTTGACCATGTAACTGATCTTGTTGATCATTCCACGATTGGAAGCAGTGTCCTGCACCTCGACCACGTGCCCTATACGGCGCAGACCAAGGCCCTTGGCACAGGCCCTGTGGCTTTGGAGTCGGCCCGAGGTGCTGCGCAGCAGCGTGACCTTAACCATGTTGCTCATAAAATCTCTCCCGTTTGCCGTCGCGTCAGCCGAGGATGTCGGAGACGGTCTTGCCGCGCTTGGCTGCCACTTCCTCGGGCGAACGAAGCGACTTCAGCGCTGCGAACGTGGCTCGCACCACGTTTACCGGGTTGGTGGACCCATAACACTTGGCTAGCACGTTGTGCACTCCAGCGATCTCGAGCACGGCACGCATCGCCCCACCGGCGATTACGCCCGTACCTTCCGAGGCCGGTTGCATATAGACCTTTGAGGCGCCGTGACGGGCACGGACCGGGTACTGGATAGTCCCACGGTCAACCTCGACACGGATCATGTTGCGCCGCGCGGCGTCCATAGCCTTCTGGATCGCAGCCGGCACCTCGCGGGCCTTGCCACGACCGAAGCCAACCCGGCCCTTCCCGTCGCCGACCACGGTAAGTGCGGTGAACGCAAAAATACGCCCCCCTTTCACCACCTTGGCCACGCGGTTGACCTGGACCAGCTTCTCCTGGAAGCCCTCGTTCCCGCCTGAATCCTGCTGCTCGAACGCCATGCTTATGTACCCTAGAATTCCAGTCCGCCTTCACGCGCTGCATCAGCCAGCGCCTTGACTCGCCCGTGATACCGGAAGCCGCTTCTGTCGAACGCTACCCGAGTTACACCGGCCGCTTTCGCTCGCTCGGCGATCAGGCGCCCGACACTAGCCGCGGCGTCCGAGTTACCCGTCTTGCCTTCACGCAGGCTGCCGTCGAGCGTCGAAGCGCTCGCGAGCACCTTATCTCCACCGGCTGAAATCACCTGGGCGTAAATGTGCCGCGGCGTACGATGTACGCAGAGCCGCACAGCGCCCAGTTGCTTCATCCTGAGGCGCCCGCTCTTCGCGCGACGACGCCGTCCATCCTGTTTCTCGCTCATGTATATGCCCTACTTCTTCTTCGCTTCCTTGCGGCGAACCTTTTCATCCGCGTAGCGGATGCCCTTGCCCTTGTAGGGCTCCGGCGGGCGGAACGCTCGGATGTCCGCCGCAACCTGGCCGAGTAGATGCTTGTTTGCACCCTTCAGCACGATATCGGTCTGCGTTGGTGTCTCGGCCGTGATGCCAGCCGGGAGCACATACTCAACCGGATGCGAGAAGCCAAGCGTCAGATTCAGAACGCCTGGCTTGGAGGCTGCCCGATAACCAACGCCCACCAACTGCAGCTTGCGCTCAAAGCCCTGACTCACACCTGTGACCATATTGCCCACAAGTACACGTGCGGTGCCGGCCTGCGCATCAGACTCGATCGAGTGCGGCTCAAAGCGCAACTCGTCTGCCTCGCGCGTGACTTTCACGCCCTCATGAACCGTAAGGGACAAGGTGCCCTTGCCGCCTGTCACCGTGACCAGATTGCCCTCGAGCGTCACGTCGACGCCACTCGGCACAGTCACTGGTTTCTTCGCCACTCTCGACATGATTTCACCTGTCGCTGAATTACTGCGATCCACTGAGGGATCAGAACACCGTGCAAAGCACCTCGCCGCCAACGCCCGCCGAGCGCGCCGCCCGATCGGTCATGACACCGCGACTGGTCGATATGATGGCCACGCCCAAACCGGCACGCACCTTCGGCAACTCGCCCTTGCCGGCGTAGTGACGCAGACCCGAGCGGCTCATGCGGTGGATCTCGGAGATCACCGGCTTGCCTTCGAAGTACTTGAGTGTCACGTCGAGCACGGGCTTGCCGCTCTCAGCACTCACTTTGAAACCGCTCACATAGCCTTCATCACGAAGCACGCGCACGATCGCGACTTTCTTGGTGGAAGAGGGCATCGTCACATTGGCCTTTCCGCGTGCCTGGGCGTTGCGGATGCGGGTCAGCATGTCCGCGATGGGATCCTGCATGCTCATCTGGGTTCCTCCCGCTTACCAGCTCGACTTGACCAAACCGGGCACATCGCCCCGCATGGCAGCTTCGCGCAATTTGTTACGTCCAAGGCCGAACCGGCTGTACACACCGTGCGGACGGCCGGTCAGTGCGCAGCGCGAACGCATGCGAACGGGGCTGGAATCACGCGGCAGTTTCTGCAGCGCGACCTGCGCATCCCAACGCTGCTCGTCCGAGGCCTTGGGGTCGCGGATCGTAGCTTTGATAGCTGCGCGCTTCTTCGCGTACTTAGCCACCGTGCGCTTGCGGCGCTTTTCGCGCTCGACCATGCTCGTCTTGGCCATGTGTGTTTAACCCCTGAAAGGAAAGTTGAAGGCGCGCAGCAATGCACGCGCCTCGTCATCAGTTTTTGCCGTTGTCGCAATGGAAATATCCATGCCGCGCAACGCATCAATCTTGTCGTAGTCGATCTCGGGGAAGATGATTTGTTCGGTCACACCCATCGAGAAATTTCCACGCCCGTCAAAGCTTTTGGCGCTGATACCGCGGAAATCGCGAATTCGCGGAATCGCGATACCAATCAGTCGCTCAAGGAATTCATACATCCGAGCGCGACGAAGTGTGACTTTGCAGCCGACCGGCCAGCCCTCGCGGATCTTGAAGCCAGCGATGGACTTGCGCGCCATCGTCGAAACCGGCTTCTGGCCGCTGATCGCCGCAAGGTCTTTGATCGCGTTGTCGAGGATCTTCTTGTCCGCGACAGCCTCGCCCACGCCCATGTTCAACGTGATCTTGGAGATCCGGGGAACCTGCATGATGCTGACGTACCCGAACTCCTGCATGAGCTTGGGCACGACTTCAGTCTGATAGTGCTCTTTGAAACTTGCCATTTGCCTTACCCGTCAATCGCTTCGCCGCTGGAGCGGAATACGCGCACTTTCTTGCCATCGGCAAGAACCTTGTAGCCAACCCGCTCGGCCTTGCCAGTGCCCGGATTGACGAGGGCAACATTCGAGATGTGAAGCGAGGCTTCCTTCTCGATGATGCCGCCCGCGATTCCAGCCTGGGGATTGGCCTTGGTGTGGCGCTTCACCATGTTGATACCGGAGACAGTCAACCGGGAATCTTCGAGCACACGAAGCACTTTGCCCCGCTTGCCCTTGTCTCGACCCGTGATGACGATCACCTCGTCGTTGCGCTTGATCTTTGCCATTGTCCTGCCCTTGTTCCGCCGGCGTCTCTCAGAGCACTTCCGGAGCCAGCGAGATGATCCGCATGAACTTCTCGGTCCGCAGCTCGCGCGTGACCGGCCCGAAAATACGGGTGCCGATCGGCGCCAGCTGGTTGTTCAGCAGCACTGCCGCGTTGTCGTCAAAGCGGATGATCGATCCGTCCGGGCGACGTACGCCCTTACGGGTACGCACCACCACTGCGTTCATGACCTGGCCTTTCTTTACCCGGCCGCGCGGGATGGCATCTTTTACTGTGACCTTGATCACGTCGCCCACGCGGGCATACCGGCGGTGCGAGCCGCCAAGCACTTTGATGCACATCACGCGGCGAGCGCCGCTGTTGTCTGCCACGTCTAGATAGGATTCGGTCTGGATCATCGCCTGTTACCTGTTTGCCCGCCGAGCACTGCCTGCCTGTCGCCTACCGTCACGCGTCTAACCGTGCCGTGGCCTCGTCGATGCTGACGAGCGTCCACGTCTTGGTGCGGGACATCGGACGAGTTTCACGCACAGTCACCAGGTCACCGGTGCGGCACTCGTTTTGCTCGTCGTGGGCATGGATCTTTGACGAACGCGTAAGGTACTTGCCGTACATCGGGTGCTTGACCCGGCGCTCCACGAGCACCGTGATCGTCTTGTCCATTTTGTCGCTTACGACGCGGCCGCTCATGATTCGGCCGGTCTTGCTGCTCTCGGTCATGCTCAGTTACCTGCCTTTTCCCGGAGGATCGTCTTCACTCGGGCAATGTCCCGGCGCTGCGTGCGCACCAGATGCGTCTGGCCAAGTTGACCCGTCGCCTTCTGCATGCGGAGCTTGAACCCAGACTCGAGGAGACGCAGGAGCTCCTTGTTCAGTTCGTCAACGGTCTTGCCACGCAATTCCTGAGTGTCCATCACATCACCGTCCTCTTCACGAATATCGTCGGAATCGGCAGCTTGGCCGCGGCCAGTGCCAGCGCCTCACGCGCCAGTTCTTCTGACACTCCCTCCACCTCGTAGAGAACCTTGCCTGGACGTATCTGGGCTACCCAGTACTCCACGCTGCCCTTACCGGCACCCATCCGCACCTCAAGAGGCTTTTTGGAAATGGGCTTGTCAGGGAAAACCCGGATCCAGATCTTGCCACCCCGCTTGATATGGCGGGTAAGTGCGCGTCTGGCGGCCTCGATCTGGCGCGCCGTGAGGCGACCGCGATCGGTGGTCTTCAGACCGTACTCACCAAAGCTCACCTTGGAGCCTCGGAGTGCAAGACCGCGGTTGCGGCCTTTCATCTGCTTGCGAAATTTAGTGCGCTTCGGCTGCAGCATCGTCGATAGCTCTCAATGATTCGCCCGGCTCTTACTTGGCCGCGACATGGGCGTCGGCGCCCTTACCAATGATCTCTCCCTTGAAGACCCACACCTTGACGCCGATTACGCCGTAGGTGGTCATGGCCTCATGGGTCGCATAGTCGATGTCGGCGCGCAGCGTGTGCAGCGGGACCCGCCCCTCGCGGTACCACTCGGTGCGCGCGATCTCGGCGCCACCAAGGCGGCCGCTCACCTGCACCTTCACACCCTCAGCTCCAGAGCGCATGGCATTTTGCACCACGCGCTTCATGGCCCGCCGGAACATCACCCGACGCTCGAGCTGCTGGGCGACGCCCTGCGCAAGGAGTTTCGAGTCGAGGTCGGGCTTGCGCACTTCCTCTATATTTATGGTGACCGGCACGCCCATGCGCCGCGTCAGCTCCTTGCGAAGACGATCGACGTCCTCGCCCTTCTTGCCGATCACGATGCCGGGACGAGCCGTGTGCACGATGATCCGCGCAGTCTGGGCCAGCCGCTCGATGATCACGCGGCTTACCGAGGCGTTCGCGAGCCGCTTCTCGATGTATTCACGGGCCTGAAGGTCCGTGATCAGGTTCTTCGCGTAATTCTTGCTGTCTGCGTACCAGATCGAGTTGTGCTTGCGCACGATCCCGAGCCGGATCCCAGTGGGGTTTACTTTCTGACCCATCGTGACTCCCGTCGTGCCTTTTACTTGTCGGCAACCATGACCGTGATATGGCAGGTGCGCTTCGAAATTCGGTCAGCGCGCCCCTTCGCTCTAGGCATGATCCGCTTGAGCGTCGTGCCCTCATCCACACAGATTGAGCTCACTTTCAGCTCGTCGACATCTGCGCCTTCGTTATGCTCGGCATTCGCGATCGCCGAGTTCAAAACCTTACGAACCAGGCCGGCAGCCTTCTTTGTGCTGAAAGCGAGCAGGTTCAACGCCTCTTCGATCGGCTTGCCGCGGATCTGATCGGCTACTAGCCGAGCCTTCTGCGCCGAAATGCGCGCACCATTGAGTTTTGCCATTGCTTGCATCGTTCGAGCCCCTAGCGCACTTACTTCTTGGCAACTTTCTTGTCGCCAACGTGCCCTTTGAAGGTACGTGTAGCGGCAAACTCACCGAGCTTGTGACCGACCATTTCTTCGCTGACATGCACCGGGATATGCGACCTCCCGTTGTGCACGGCGATGGTCAGGCCGACCATGTCGGGCGACACCATAGAACGACGCGACCAGGTCTTGACCGGACGCTTGTCACCCTTGGCTGCAGCAACCTCGACCTTTTTTATCAGGTGGAGGTCGATGAACGGACCCTTCTTCAACGAACGTGGCACGGACTGAATCCTCTTGCTCTGTTACGGCTATACAAACCGCGTCACTTCTTGCCGCGGCGGCGCACGATCATGGAGTCGGTGCGCTTGTTGCCACGGGTCTTGTAGCCTTTTGTCGGTGTACCCCAGGGGCTTACCGGGTGGCGACCACCACTGGTACGGCCTTCGCCGCCACCATGCGGGTGGTCGACCGGGTTCATAGCCACACCGCGGACGGTGGGGCGGACACCACGCCAGCGCTTTGCACCGGCCTTGCCGAGCGATCGCAGGTTGTTCTCTGCGTTGCAAACCTCGCCCATAGTGGCGCGACAGTCTACAGGGACCTTGCGCATCTCGCCTGAACGCAGGCGGATAGTGGCGTACTGGCCCTCACGGGCGACCAGCTGCACTGCAGCACCGGCGGCGCGAGCAAGCTGCGCTCCTTTGCCCGGCTTCATCTCTACGCAGTGCACCATGGCTCCAAGCGGAATGTTACGCAAGGGAAGCGTGTTGCCTTCCTTGATTGGCGCCGCCTCACCGGAGATGACCTCGTCACCGGCCTTGAGATTGCGCGAAGCGATCACGTAGCGACGTTCGCCATCACGGTACAACAGCAAGGCGATGTGAGCAGTACGGTTGGGATCGTACTCAAGGCGCTCAACGACGGCAGGAATGCCATCCTTGTTTCGCTTGAAGTCCACTATCCGATAATGCTGACGATGCCCACCACCGACATGGCGGGTGGTGATACGCCCCATGTTGTTGCGGCCGCCGCTCTTGCTCTGCTTCTCGAGGAGCGGGCCGTGAGGGGCGCCTTTGTGCAGGTCATGATTGATCACCTGCACCACGAATCGCCGGCCCGGCGATGTTGGCTTTTTCTTTACGACTGCCATCTGACCTGCTCCCGTCCTATTCCGTGACCGTCAGGTCGATCTCTTGACCGGCTTCAAGGCGAACATAGGCCTTTTTCCAGTCAGAGCGATGTGCGACCCCGAAACGATTCGTCTTGCGCTTGCCCTTCACGTTGAGCACGCGTACGTCCTCAACCTTGACCTTGAAGAGGTGCTCCACGGCCTTGCGGATTTCAGGCTTGGTCGCGTCGGAGGCGACGCGAAAAGCGTACTGGTTGCTCAGCTCTGCACCGCGTGCCGTTTTTTCAGACACATGAGGCGCAAGCAACACACCGAAAATTCGCTCCAGGTTCATCCCAGCATCTCCTCGAACTTGCGCAACGCAGGCACGGTTACCACCACTTTGTCGAAGGCGATCAAACTGACCGGATCCACCCCGGCAACGTCACGCACCTCTACAGAGGGCAGGTTCCGCGAAGCCAGATACAGGTTGCGATCAATCTCGTCGGAGATGATGAGCACGTTGCTCAAGCTGTACTCCGCAAGACGCGCAGCCAGCAGACGCGTCTTCGGCTCGTCGACGGCGATCGCCTCGACCACGATCAAACGATTCTGCCGAGCCAGCTCGGAGAGGATCGCCCGCATCGCAGCGCGATACATCTTGCGCGGCAGCTTCTGGGAATGATCCTGCGGGCGGGCAGCAAACGTGACACCACCGGAGCGCCAGATCGGGCTCCTCGAGCTGCCAGCGCGCGCTCGGCCGGATCCTTTCTGTTTCCAGGGCTTGCGACCGCCACCACGAACCTCGGCCCGCGTCAGCTGGGCCCGCGAGCCCTGACGGGCGCCGGCCATGTAGGCGACGACAGCCTGGTGCACCAGATCTTCATTGAACTCGCGCGCAAACGTCACGTCCGACACCTGGACGGTGCCAGCGGATGCGTTGCCCGGCGCTGTTATGCTCAGTTCCATGCGTAGTTCCTCAGGGATACTCAGGCCTTGACCGCGGGCCGCACGATCACGTCGACCCCCGGCGCGCCCGGGATCGCCCCTTTGATGAGAAGCAGGTTTCGCTCGGCGTCGACGCGTACAACCTCGAGGGTCTGTACGGTGACCTGCCGGTCGCCCATGTGTCCGGCCATTTTCTTGCCCTTGAACACTCGTCCGGGGGACTGGTTCTGGCCGATGGAGCCAGGAGCACGGTGGGAGCGCGAATTACCGTGGGTCGCATCCTGCATGGCGAAATTCCAGCGCTTGATGACACCCTGAAAGCCTTTACCGCGCGACCGTCCAGTCACGTCGACTTTCTGGCCCACCTCGAAGGAAGAAACGGTTATTTCTGAGCCGACCTCCGGAGAGACGTCGCCCTCGGCGACACGAAACTCCCAGAGGCCACGCCCGGCGGTTACACCGGCCTTGGCGAAGTGCCCTGCTGCTGCCTTGACGACGCGCGAGGGCTTGCGATCACCAACGGTGACCTGGATGGCACTGTAACCGTCGCGGCCCGCATCTTTGACCTGCGTGACACGGTTCGGCGTTGCCTCAACAACCGTGACGGGAATTGACGTTCCGTCAGCGGTAAATACGCGAGTCATTCCGGTCTTGCGACCGACGATTCCGATAGCCATTTTTCATCCTCTCGTGTACGGGGCTGAACCCTCTATGGCCGCACGATAGCGTGCGTTACACAGCGCTCCCGACCCTAGGCCGGGCCAGTCAAGGCTTGGCTCAGCCCAGACTGATCTGTACTTCCACCCCTGCCGCCAAATCAAGTTTCATGAGTGCATCCACGGTTTTTTCCGTGGGCTGCACGATATCTAGCATCCGCTTGTGGGTACGGATCTCATACTGGTCACGCGCATCCTTGTCGACGTGAGGTGAGATCAACACCGTAAACTTTTCTTTTCGCGTAGGTAGCGGGATCGGCCCGCGAACCTGAGCGCCCGTTCGCTTGGCTGTATCCACAATCTCCTGAGCGGAGATGTCGATGAGCCGGTGGTCGAAAGCCTTCAAACGGATTCGTATACGTTGATTCTGCATCTGACCACTTTGCTCCGGTGCCCACCACGCAACCGCTTTGGGGTGCGCGAAAAAGAAGCGGGAGTTTATTTTCGGACCCACCCTCTGTCAACGCATTTGAGGGGGTTTCATATAAACGCCAAATTTTCACGCCTTGCATGGAGGCGAAAAGGGCCGGCATCACCGGCCCTTTCGCTCACACGCCTGACTTTGCGCGCGAATCACTCAATGATCTTGGCCACGACGCCAGCGCCCACGGTCCGGCCGCCTTCGCGGATCGCAAATCGAAGACCCTCATCCATCGCAATCGGCGCTATCAGCG
>CAJADV010000600.1 GCA_903938575.1 uncultured Gammaproteobacteria bacterium | reverse complement strand
TGGCCACGGGCGTGAACCAGGGGCGCAGCGGCACGCATTGCTTCTGGCTGCTCGAGTGCATCAACGCGATCTCCGGCAATCTCGATCGCGCCGGCGGCATGCTGATGGGCAAGGGCATCATCGACATGGCCGGCGAGGTGAAAAAGGCCGGCGATGTCACGCTGAAGACGGTGCGCCCGGACGGCCTGCCGAGCGTGGTGGGCCTGATGCCATCGGGCATGCTCGCACCCGATATCGAAGAAGGCCGCGTGAAGGCGATGATCGTCGAGGCGAGCAACCCGCTGCTCGCCTGCAGCAATCCCGATGGCCGGCTCGATCGTGCCTTCGGCAAGCTGGAATTGCTGGTGTGCATCGATCTCTTCAGGAACGAGGTGGGCAATCTCGCGCACTACATCCTGCCGGCACCCACGTTCCTCGAGCGCGCCGAGATCCCCTATGCGCTGCAGAGTTTCATGGGCTGCACGCCGGTGCCCTTCATGATCTACAGCGATGCGGTGGTGGAGCCGCCGCCCGGCGTGCGCCACGAGTGGTGGATCTACAGCAGAATTGCCGAGGCCACGGGCGTCACCATGTTCGGCAAGCGCTGGCTGGCGGCGCTGCTGAAGTTGAACACGCGGCTTGCCCATGCCCCGCAGTCCTGGCTGCGGAAGCTGTCGCTGACGCCGGAGAAAATGTTGGATGGCATGCTGAAAAAAGCGGGCTTGCCCGGGGCCAAGGCGATGGCGAGCGAGCATCCCCACGGCATCCTGCTGCCCGAGAACCACGGCGGCAATTATCTCGGCACGCCACGCGTGATCACCGATGACGGGCTGGTCGATCTCGCGCCTGCCGCCTATCTCGAGGGCCTGCAGCAGAAGCTCGAGATGCTGCACGCCGAGGAGTTCGCGCAGCGCGATGCCTTCAAGCTGATCGGCAAGCGAGAGATCAAGCGCATCAACACCGCCTCGGCCAACGTGCCGCGGCTGGTGAAGGACCTCACTAACTACGCCTACATCAACCCGGGTGATGCCGCTGAGCTCGGGGTAGTCAACGGCGATCTGGTGGGCGTGCGCTCGGCCTTCGGGGCGATCGAGCTCCCCGTGCGTCTCAGCGAGGAGATGATGCGCCGCACGGTGGCCATTCCGCAGTGCTGGGGCCACAAGGACGCCGATGGTCTTGCCCACGCGCAAAAACATCCCGGCGTGAACTCCAACTACCTGGCCGGCGACGGGCGCGGGAACATCGAGGCGCTCTCGGGGATGTCGCATCTCTCGGGCATCGTGGTGGAGATCGAGAGAGCCGGAGCCTGAGGGCCTGCTGCGCCCTTAGAATGCAGGCTGTCAGGCCCTTGGAGGAATCATCCCGAAACAGAAACGGGCGCTCTCCGCGTAGCCTCTACGTTTGAAGACGGTTAAAAAAGGGGGGGTTTCAATGGAGCTATGGGAACTGATGGCGCGCGAGGGTGTTCGCGACACCATTGCACGCTACAACGCCAACGGCGACACCGGCCGCTTCGAACAGCTGATGGATCTGTTCGCCGAAGATGCCGTCATGGAGGCGCAGGGGGTGACGTACCGCGGCCGCGAGCAGATCCGCACCATCTTCACCGGCGCCAAGGGCAAGTTCGCCGAGATACCCGGCTTCACCTACCTGAGGCATTCGACGACTACGCACCAGATCGACATGATCAGTCCCACGCAGGCCAAGTCGCGCTGCTACTTCTCGGTGATCATGGATCACGGACTCGACCATTGGGGACGTTACGTGGACGAGTTCAAGCTCGTCGACGGGCGCTGGCTGTTCAGTTTTCGACGGGTGACGGTCGATCCCAAGTCGGCTGGTGCAAAGTAGGCGCATCCGGGGCACATTTTGGATGAGTACAAGAAAAATGGTGGCGCGTGGGATGCTTACGAGATAGATGCCCCACGATTGCTGGCGGCTATCCAACCGCCGGCACTATGTGGGCATTTCCAATACGGACCGGCGGCCCCGGGCATCGTGGTGGAGATCGCGCGAGCCGGAGCCTGAGGGCCTGCTGCGCCCTTAGAATGCAGGCTGTCACCGTTCAGGAGTTTCCGATGCACTCGGCCCCCGCGCCCGCGAGCGATTTCCGCAGCGATACCGTCACGCGTCCCACCCCCGCCATGCGCGCGGTGATGGCGGCGGCGGCGGTGGGCGATGACGTGATGGGTGATGATCCCTGTGTAAACGCACTGCAGGCGGTTGCTGCCGAGCGACTTGGTTTCGAGGCCGCGCTCTTCATGCCGAGCGGCACGCAGGCGAACCTGGTTGGCTTGATGGCCCACTGCGGACGCGGCGATGAGGCTATCGTCGGCCAGAACTGGCACACCTACCGCTGGGAGGCCGGGGGCATGGCGGTGGTGGGTAGCATCCAGCCACAGCCCCTGCCGCACCAGAGCGATGGCACGCTCGCGCTGGAAGACATCCGCGCCGCCATCAAACCTGATGATCCGCACCTTGCCCGCACCCGACTGGTGGTGATGGAAAACACCCACGGCGGGCGCGTGCTGCCACTCGCGTATCTGCGCTCGGTGCGCGCCCTGGCGCAGGAGCAGGGGCTGGCCACGCACCTCGACGGGGCACGGCTTCTCAACGCTGCGGTGGCGGAGGCCGCGCTTGAGGAGCGCGACGTCTGGGAGGCCGCCCGCGACATCTGCGCCTGCTTTGATTCCGTGTCGGTGTGCTTGAGCAAGGGGCTCGGCGCGCCGGTGGGTTCGCTGCTGCTGGGGAGTCGGGATTTCATGGCCCGTGCTCTTCGCATCCGCAAGCTGCTGGGCGGTGGCATGCGTCAGGCCGGCATCCTCGCGGCAGCGGGTCTACATGCGCTGGACCATCATGTGGAGCGCCTTGCTCTCGATCATGCCCTTGCCGCGCGGCTCGCAAGCGCGCTCGCTGCGGCGGCGGCGTCAAATCCCGCGCTGCAGGGACGCTTTGCGGTGGTTTCGGCGCACACCAACATGGTCTTCACCGAGACGCCGGCCTCACTCGGTGATGCCTTGCTCGCGCATCTGGATGCGGCGGGCGTGCTCACCACCGGCTCGCTCTACGGCGGCTCTACGCGCCTGCGCTGGGTCGCGCACCTCGATGTAGGCCCGGATGATGTGGCGCGCGCTGCGGCCGCGATAGCGGCGTTCACGGGGTCGGCGCCGGCCTGATCGCCCCGAATAACACCTGACTGAGATACCTGCATGAAACACATTCTGCGTGCCCTTTGGGGTTCTTCTCTGCTGCTCATGCTGGTCGCGCCCTGTGCGAGCGCGGCCACGCCCATCACGCTGGAGGTCGATGCACGCGAGGCTGCGCGTGGGTTGCAGACGGCGCATCTCGGCATTCCCGTCACACCCGGTCCGCTCACGCTGCGCTACCCGCAGTGGATCCCGGGCAATCACCGCCCCAGCGGGCCGGTCAATTCGCTCGCGGGCCTGCAGGTCTCGGCTGCCGGCACGCCGATTCCGTGGCAGCGCGACCCGGTGGATATGTTCGCCTTCCACGTCGAGGTGCCGGCGGGCGTCTCGATGCTCGACATCAGCTTCGATCTGCTGGCGTCTCTCGGCGCGCAGGCGCCCACCGCGGACCGCAAAGCCACCAACGCGCTGCTGGTGCTGCAGTGGAACCGGCTGCTGCTCTACCCGGCGGGCGTGCCGGCCGATCAGATCAGCTACCGGGCGAGCCTGCGCCTGCCCGCGGGCTGGCAGCATGCGAGCGCTCTGCTCACCGAGACCGCCCGGGACGGGCAGCTCGCGTTCGCGCCGGTCTCGCTCACCACGCTGATCGATTCGCCGGTGCTAGCGGGGCGTCATTTCCGCGCCATCGAACTTGGTGGCAAACCGGCGGTTCGACTGAACGTGGCCGCAGACAGCGAGGCCGCGCTCGCGCTGATGCCGCAGGCAGAGCAGGGTTTTCGTAATCTGGTGTCCGAGGCACGCGCGCTCTTCGGCGCCGTGCATTACGAACGCTACGATTTCCTGCTGAGTCTCACCGATCAGGCCGATTCCTCCGGCCTCGAACACCACGCCTCCAGCGACAACTGGGTGGCCGAGCGCTCGCTCGTGGACCCCGATGCCTTTCGCGCCATGGCCTCGCTGCTGCCGCACGAGTACGTCCACTCCTGGAACGGCAAATACCGGCGCCCGGTGGGCATTGCCCAGCCGGACTACCACGCTACCGTGCAGCCCGATCTGTTGTGGGTCTACGAGGGCCTGACCGAATACCTGCAGGAACTGCTGGCGGCGCGCAGTGGACTGTTCAGCCGGCAGGAGTATCTCGATGACTGGGCTTATTCGGCCGCCGAGATGGATCTGCACAAGGGCCGCGGGTGGCGCCCGCTGCAGGACACCGCGCGCGCCGTGCAACTGATGCGTGGCCAGCCGCAGGACTGGCTCTCGCGCCGCCGGGGCGTTGATTACTACACGGAGGGCGCGCTGCTCTGGCTGGAAGCCGATGTGCTGATCCGCCAGCTCTCGCGCGGCAAGCGGAGCCTCGACGATTTCTGCCGGCGCTTCCATGGCGGCGCGGATTCCACCGCACAGGTTGTGCCCTACCGTTTTGAGGATGTGGTGCAGGCGCTCGATGCAGTCCAGCCCTACGACTGGGCCGGGTTCTGGCGCGAACGGCTCGACCGCACCCGTGCCCGCGCGCCGCTCGAGGGTATCGAGGCCGGTGGCTGGCGGCTCGTGTACGCGCCGGAGCCCACCGTCATGCAGAAAGCCTACGACGCCTCGGGCAAGCGCATCGATCTGCGGCATTCGCTCGGCTTCGCGCTCGCCGAGGAAGAGGCCACGATCGCCGATGTCAGTCCGGGCAGCGCGGCCGATCGCGCGGGACTGGTGCCGGGTTCGGTACTCGTGGCGGTGAACGGCCGCAAATGGTCCAGGGCGCTGCTGGACGATGCGCTCCGCGCAAGCCTCGAGAAGCCCGCCACCATCGAGCTCCTCGTGCAGAGTGATGACGTCTTTGCCACGCGTGCGCTGCAGTATCAGGGTGGTGCGCGCTATCCGCGCTTGGAGCGGGTGGCAGGCAAGCGAGACCTGCTCGGCGAGATCGCGCGCCCGCTGGCCGGTGCCTCCCGCTAGCGGCAGACGCGCCAGGAGCGGCGGGCTGCGTTTGCTGCTCGCCGTTGGTTTCGGTCAACATGCGGTCCTTCAACACGGGGAGAGATGCGGCAATGGTGGTGCGTACCTTCGACAGCAACCCGGCTCCAGGCTGCATCAATTTCGGCATCGGCCAGCCCTCGGGTGATCTCACGCCGCCCGAGTTGTTCCGCGAGCTGAGCGAGCGTTTTTACGCCGGCACCACCGCCGCCGATTTCAACTACGGCGATACGCGTGGTGATCCGCAGTTCATCGCTTCCCTGGCCGATTTCGTGGAGCGCTCCTACGGGGTGCGGCCCGATGCCTCCGAGCTTTTCCTGACGGCGGGCAACTCGCAGGCGCTCGAGTTCATCTGCGAGCGTTTCACCAAGCCGGGCGACACGGTGTTTGTCGATGAGCCCTGCTATTTCCTCGCCTTCCAGATACTCGTCGATCGCGGGCTCGACATCGTATCCATCCCTCTCGATGCCAACGGCATGCGCATCGACGTGGTCGAGGAACTGC
>CAJADV010000599.1 GCA_903938575.1 uncultured Gammaproteobacteria bacterium | reverse complement strand
TCGGCATCAGCAGCGCGGTGGGCGTGCACCTCTGGCGTGAACGGCGGATCCAGATCAAGAGCGAACTGGAGGGCAACACCGTCAGACTGGAGGCGGTGGGCGTGCTGTACTTCGGCTCTGCTCCGTTGTTGGAGGAAGCCCTTGTGGCAGAGCTCGCGCGCTATCCCGCGGCAGACCGACTTGTGCTCGATCTGAGGAGGGTAGGGCGCATTGACTACTCGAGCGCGCTGATCCTGCGTCGCGTGGTGGCACAGGCCGAGGGCGCGGGGCTCACGGTGCGTGTGCTTCCGGGATTTCCGCCGCAGGCCGAACGCATCCTGCGACAGGTCTTTGGCAAGGACGCCCGGTGCCTGGCCGATGATCCCCCGGCGGGGAGCTAGACCGGGAACACACGGGTGGTGGCGGTCGCCCGCGCTCCTCGGCGTCACGGCTCATGCCGAGCGTCGCGCGGTCATTCACGGAGCCCCGTGTTGCCGACCGGCGCCTACCGCGCCGCGCCGCCGGCGCACTGCAGCGTTGCCGGCGTCAAAACCACCGCTACGGCGCGTTCTTCCACACGCACGGCCACACGCGCCTTGCCGTGGCTGCCGCTCCATTCCTCGCCCGGGCAGGCGGGGGTGGTGGAGAAGCCCGCTCGCAGCAGCCGCGGTATGACCCGTTCGGCGTAGAGATCCGGCCGAACCGTGCTGCGCAAGCGCCAGATCTGCGCGGGGCCCTGAGGCTGGGACATGGTGACAGCCAGATCGGCCAGTGCCTTGCGCTGGATCAGCATGATCTCCGGCACGATCGCCTCGCGTTCGGCGGCTCCCGGCATCGAGGCTACGATCCGTGCCCGTTCGAGGGCTGCCGCATGCTCGGCTTCGCGTTGCGAGGCGGTGAGGTCAACCGAGACGGAGGGCTCCATCGGCAGGGTGGTTTCGGTGTGCGCGGGCTCGGACGCGACCGCATACGGCGTGGCACTCGCCAGCATGAAACTCGTGCCCGCGAGCATGCCGATGACGAGGCGCATCGGGTGCAAACGAAGATGACTGACTAATCCGGATATTGACATGGGCAAGCGTGGACTGAAGGCGCGAAAGGGAGGCAAGGATATCGCCCGTTCGCAGTGCGTGTCGATTGGCGCAGAATGGCGATGCGTCAGCCCATGGAGACTCGTCGTATGGACACAAGGTCTTGTCGGTCTGCGGTACTCGCCGCCCTTCTGTTCGGTCTCGTGGCACCCTCGGCCGCACAGTCGATCGTAGTGCTCGGCTCGGGCGAAGACGCGCGCCGCTGCTCGCAGGCCGCCGAGATCGCTGCCACCGTGCGCATCGCCTCGGACGATGATCTGAAGCACTGCGACCTCGCGCTCGAACTTGCCGCGCTCCGTCCGCGGGATCGCGCTGGCACGCTCGTTAACCGCGGCATCCTGCAGTCGGTGCTCGGTGACAACCGTGCCGCAGTGGCCGACTACGATCGGGCCCTGGCGCTGCGTCCCGAGCTCCCGGAGGCGTATGTCGGCAGGGGCAATGTGCGTTTCATCGAGCGTGATATCCCGGGTGCCATTGCCGAGTACGACCGCGCGCTCGCCCTGGGCACCAGCAGGCGGCACGTGGTGCTGCTGAACCGCGGCATGGCGCTGGAGGCGAAGGCGGATCTGGACGCTGCCGAGCGTGATTACCGGGCCGCACTGGAGCTCTCGCCCGGATGGCCCCCCGCGCAGTCGCGTCTCGACCGCGTGTTGGCCCGACGCAAGGCAGTTACGCCGCCACCGCCCTGAGCACGCGTCGTGCGGCGCTGCCGCCCGTGCTCAGCGCGGCTTCAGGATGTCGTCCAGACGCGCCGGCACGCGAGCGTTGCGCACCAGATGCGGGTAACGAAGCCCCTCGTGGTAGTCCACGCTCACGACGCGATAGCGGTCGGCGACGCGCACGATCAGCTCGATGGGCTGTGCGGATTTCTGCGCCTCGCGGAGTGCGTCTTCCAGGATCGCACGGGTGTAGGCAGAGCCGTTTACCGCCAACAGGGTCATGCCTTCGGTGAGCCCGGCCTTGAAGGCCGCGCGGCCCCAGGTGACTTCGGCGAGCGTGCTGTCCTCGTCCCGGACGATGAAACCGATGGAGTGGCGGAATGAGGCCACTTTGCGCTGCCCGTCATCACTCTTGTCGAGGGCGTTGGGCGTGTCCTGATACACGAGGCTGTAGCCGCCGCGGGTGATTCCATCGAGTGGTGCGGGGCTGCCGGCGCGATAGATGCGCGCCTCCAGAAAGCCGTCCCAATCGTAGTGCTCGACTTGGTCTAGCGTCTTCACCACATCTTCACGCGTGTAGGTGAGTGGCGTGACGCGGCCGTTCTCGACACCGAAGAAAGCGCGCGCGAAATCGTCCAGTGAGCGGCGCCCGCCCGAGCGCTCGCGGATCAGTGTGTCCGCATCCAGCCAGATCAGTTGTGCCTCCGAGTAGTAGTCCGCGAAGCGCTGCCAGGTCGGCCACGACTGGGCGCTGCGCGGATTCATGACGGGATCGCTGGTGGTGTCGGCGAGTGCTCGCCATGAGCGCCCCGCCTGGTCCTCGAAATACGCGGCGACTGATGCCAGTGAATCGCGCGCCTCGGCGGCGCTCCAGATGCCTGAGCGCGCTGTCAGCACCTGGCCCCAGTACTGCGTCTGCCCCTCGTAGACCCACAGCAGGCTGCCTTGCATGGGCACGTTGTAGTTGGGTGTCCACAGGCCCGCAGGGCGGCGGAATTTGCCGTTCCAGGAGTGGGTGTACTCGTGGCCCAGCAGATCGCGTCCGGAGAGCTGGTTCGCACGATCCCTGAAGTAGTCGGGGTCCTGCCCGTTTTCGCTCGACTGGTGGTGTTCCAGCCCTATTTGGCCGATCTGGTCGCTCAGGCTCAGCAGGAAGTCGTAGTGGGCGTAGTGGCGCGCGCCGTAGAGGCGATCGGCCTGCCGCACCAGATTGCGATGGGCGGCTAGCTCCGCATCGCTCGCCTCGAGTGAGGAGGGGCGATCGGCAAAGATGTTGAGAAACACCGGCTCCTTGCTGCCCGGGTCGAGGTCGATGCGCCGCGCGTGGCGGCCCGCGTAGACAGGGCTGTCTATGAGGGTCTCCAGATCCGTGGGCGCGAAATCGCTGCGCGCGCCCTCCGCGTGCGCCACCTGCAAAGCCGTCCCCAGGCTCCAGCCCACAGGCAGCGTGAGACTCGCCGTGACCGGGATGCGCTGCGCGTAATGGCCGGCGGGATAGAACACCAGCGCAGGCCACTCGAGCATCATCACGTCGCGGCTTATCTCGGCCGCTGCCACGGCGTCGCTGGTCGGTGACAGGTAATCGAACTCGATCTCGAGCGCGTCCGTTCCCGGCGGGACTGCCACATGGATCGCGAATACATCGAGCGGATTGCGCTGCCAGCTGATCGTTTTGCCGTCTGCGCGCAGCGATAGCCCCGCGACTTTGTCGATCTGGCCTGCCGGTGCGTGCACGCCCGGTAGCCACTGGGGATACAGCAGCACGAGATCGGCAGGGGGCTGCGTTATGGTCTCGCGGACGTGGACGATGCGCCGGTCGATATCGCTCGCGTCGGCGTGCAGGCGGATCTCGCCGCCGAAATCGCGGTCTTGCGGCGCCGGAATGGCCGGCAAGGGCGCAGCGCCCAGTTGCAGCGAAAGCAGGCTGGCGCCCAGTGCGGCGATGAGTGTTTTTCTGATACGCATATCCATCTCCGTGGGGGTTGACTCCGCGCGCCTTGCCTACGCGGCGGCAGCGCGGGACTCCGGCAAGATACCGCAGGAGCGAGCCGCTGGCGCAGTGGCAGCCGAGTCACCGCGGGCCCGGCTCATCCGAATGGACATTGCGTTGGCCAGCCGTGTTGCGGTTACCATCGGGCGAATCCAGACGCAGGAGACTCCGCATCATGTCAGCACGCGCCCGTTTACCGGAATTGTTTGCCGCAGGGCTGTTTTGCCTGCTGCTGACGGCGCACGGCGCCAGTGCCGGGGAGCCGGTGGCCGACTGGCCCTACTGGGGTGGCACCGAGGGGGGCATCCGTTTCTCGCCGCTTACCGAGATCACGCCGGCCAATGTGGGCAAACTGAAGCTCGCCTGG
>CAJADV010000598.1 GCA_903938575.1 uncultured Gammaproteobacteria bacterium | reverse complement strand
CCGGAAATTGCTGCCGCGAGCAGCCCGGTCGAGAAGCCGAAGCGCGTGGCTGAATGGCTAAGGTTGTTTCGTGTGGACATAACTGAATCCTCGGCTAGTCTTCGTGATTGAGGAAAGCGGTTGGCACATCGGATGAAAAATCCATGACCTGCTTTGCCGCTCCGTGTGCTGGGTTTTCACACGGGAGTCAGGCTAAACAGACGCGGCCTCGTTTTGATTGATGTCGATCAAGTGGCGGTCCCCGCAGTGATACGAGCGGACGCGTATGCCCTCGGGTTTCCGTTGGACGTTGCGCTGCTTGGCGCGGTGTTTTGACTTCGCTGTCAGATGCAACCCAACGAGCAAACGCCAGAGGTGCTCCCGGGTGTCACTCGCGAGCATCCGCAACACGCAAGACCTGAGCTCATCTGACGCGCCAGACCACCCGAAGGAGCCTTTATGACCCGCATGAGCGCCGATGTCGTGGTGGTGGGTGGCGGTTCCTCGGGGTGCGTGGTGGCCGGTCGTCTGGCGGAGCGCGGCAGTGATGTGCTCCTGATCGAGGCTGGCCCTGACTACGGTCCGCTCAATGCCGGCCGGTGGCCTGCTGAACTGCTGAGCGCGCGGATGTTGGCTACCACGCATGACTGGGGCTACGCCTCGGGGCGCTGGACCTTCGAACGTGCGCGCGTGATGGGCGGCTGCAGTGCGCACAACGGGGCGATTGCCGCGGTTGGCCAGCGCCTCGAGTACGACCACTGGAATCTTCCCGGTTGGAGCGGCAGCGATGTGGCCGCGATCTACCAGAAAGTCCTTCGGCGCATGCGCGTGCGTGCCTACGAGCCCCGCGAGGCCGGGCCTTTCCATGCCCGCTGCCTCGAGGCTGCCACCGATCTCGGTTGGCCGATCGCCAGCGATCTCTGCGACCTCGATGCGGGCCCGTCCTACGGTCTGGAGACGGTGAACGTGGTCGGCACCACGCGCTGGAATGCGGCCTTCGCCTATATCGATCCCGTCCGCCAGCGGATGCGTATTCTCGACGAGGCCCTGGTCGATCGTTTCGAATGCGTCGCTGGCGGTGTGCGCCTGTACGTGCACCAGCGCGGCGAGCGTGTGGTGATAAACGCCGGCACCCTGGTGCTGTCGGCGGGCGCGTACGGATCGCCTCTGGTGCTCGAGCGATCGGGCGTGGGTGATCCTGCGGTACTCAAGGCAGCAGGTGTGAGGGTGGTCCACGCCTTGCCGGGCGTGGGTGCGAACCTGCATGACCATCCCATGGTGCACGCCGACCGTAGCGTGGGCCCGCGCTTGCAGCAGTGGCTCGACGAGGCCGCAGCCAGTGGATTCCTGCCCGAGGAGCAGACACTCGGCAAGTTCGCATCGAGTCAGTCCCGGGACGGACGCTACGACATGCACCTCTACCCGGTGTCCGCGAGTGACCAGACCAGCCTGCTCGCCGGACGGGTGCAGGTGGAGGTGTCCTGCGTCGATGTGCGCAGCCGCGGTTCCGTGCACATCGCCTCGCCCGATCCCGGCGCGCATCCGCTTATCGACCATCGCTATCTGAGCGACGAGGACGGCCACGACCTTGCCGTGATACGCGATGGACTGGTGCTCGCGGAGCAACTGTTGAGTCATCCCCGACTCGCCTCGTTGCTCGGGGAGCGCATCACCGACATGAGCACCGATCAGGCGATCCGCGACACTGTGGCGCACTACTACCACCCGGTGGGGTCGTGCGCGATGGGCACGGGCCCGCTGGCGGTATGTGACCACGATGGGCGCGTACACGGTTTGCCGGATGTGGTGGTGGCAGATGCCAGCCTCATGCCGCAGATAACGCGGGCCAACACGAATCTGCCGGCAATCATGATTGGCGAGCGCATCGTTCGCACGCTGTGAGCCCGCAGGATGGTGGGGTCACAAGGATGGTGGGGTCAGGTCTTCCATTTTCCGTCTGCGTCCACGGCTTGCATCAAACCTTGGTGTCAGCCGGCTGCTGATCTGTCAGAGCCGGTGCATCCACGTGACGAAATGGAAGACCTGAGCCCATCCCAGGTAGGGTGCCGCGGCTTCTCGCCCGCTCAGCCGCGAAGGATGAACTCCGCTGCACGATGAGCGATCATCATGGTTGGCGCGTTAGTGTTCCCTGAAACCAGTGTCGGCATGACGGAGGCATCGGCGATCCGTACATTTTCTACGCCACGAAGCCTTAGCTTGGGATCGACCACTGCAAGCGCATCGCCTTCTGGCCCCATTCGGCAGGTTCCGACGGGGTGGTAGACCGTCTTTGCAACGTTACGCGCATATTGCCGCAGAGCTTCGTCATCCCGGGCATCAACGTCTGTTGGCGTCACGCGCCCATCCAGCAATCTCGCAAGGGCAGGCGCTTCCAGGATGCGCATTCCCAGCCGGATCCCGCGTACGAGCGTCTCGACGTCCTCTGAGTTCTGCAATGCATTCGACACGAACAGTCCCGGCTCCCGCGGATCTGCGGAACGCAGTTTTACCGAGCCGCGTGACTTGGGGCGCAACACGCATGGATTGACGCTAATGCCGTGGATTGCTTGCGGTGCAGCGCCTCCAACCGAGGTGATCGTCGGGGTGACATGGAACTGCACGTCCGGGAGGCCTGTTCCCGCGGTGTCCACGAATGCCCCGGACTCCACCACGTTAGAACTGAGCAAACCTCGTCGGGTCAGCATATAGCGCAGCATGTGGCGAGCGCCCCTGAAGAGAGAATCCTGACCCAGCAGGGATATCGGATACTTCGCTCTGCCTTGCACGGCAGCCTCGACATGGTCCTGAAAATTCTCGCCGACGCCTGGTACATCCGCAATCACGGCAATGCCATGCTGCTGTAGCTCAGCAGCGTTACCTACACCGGAAAGCTGCAGTATCCTGGGTGTGGACAGAGTGCCGGCCGTGAGCACGACTTCCCCGGAGCAGGCGAAGGTCCTGCCATCAAGCAGTTCGATACCGGTGGCGCGCCTTCCGGAAAAAAGGATTCTGGCGACTCCGGAGTCCGTCACAATGCTCAAGTTGCTTCGGTTTCGCGCCTTGTTGAGAAATGCCGCAGCCGAACTCCAGCGCCGTCCACGGTATGTTGTCTGTTGATAAAATCCTACCCCCTCCTGGTGCGCGCCGTTGAAGTCGTCCGTCGAGCGAATACCTGTCTCCTGCGCCGCGCTGACAAATGCCTGCGAGAGCGGATGCCGAAACCGCGGATCGGAGACCTTCAGTTCTCCGTCAGTGCCGTGAAAGCCATCATCCAGCCGCTCGTTGCCTTCGAATCTCCGGAATTCGGCAAGCACCTCGTCATACGACCAGCCGGCGCAACCCATCTGCGCCCAGCCGTTATAGTCCTCAGCTTGTCCCCGGATGTAGATCATGGCGTTGACGGAGCTGCCGCCGCCGATAACACGGCCCTGCCACACTGCAAACGAGCGCCCGTTGAGCGATTTTTCGGGCACTGAGGTGTAGGTCTGTGCGTCGCGTCCGCCCAACAGCACCCGTATGAACGTGGCGGGGATGTGAATGAACGGGTTGACGTCGTTCCGGCCAGCCTCGATTAGCAAAACCTTGTTTGCGGGCGATTCCGATAAACGTGCCGCCAAAACGCAACCTGCAGATCCGCCACCCACCACGATGTAGTCAAACATGCTGTCCACCTGACCCTCCGTTTCATTCTCTGAATGGGAAATTGCCGATGCCTGTTAAGGGGCGGTGATCCAGTTGCCGGCTTCGAGCCGCGGGAGCACCTAACGCGCGTCCACCGGGCGCGAGAAATTTGCGAGGGAATCCCGATCGTGCTGGCGGCCTTTGGTCAGGACCTGCTCACGTTATTCGCCTTTGAATATGAGATATCTTGAGGTGGTCTGTCCTATGCGACTGTGACGCGCGGTTATGCGAGCCGAATAATTTGCTTACGAACCATGCAAACGCCTCAAGAGAGGAGTCGGGTCTTCCCTTTTTCATCATCGTGCCTGAAGGAACAGAGGGGTCAGGTCTTCCATTTTCCATCTGCGTCCACTGCTTGCGTCAAACCTTGGTGTCAGGCGGCTTCTGATCTGCCAGAGCCGGCGCATCCACATGACGAAATGGAAGACCTGACCCCATCGGTCCGTTATCCTGCCTCGATCCCCAGCCAAAGGGTTCTTGCGCGGTGGCAGCGTGATCAGCACGGCAATCATCGGCGGCGGCATCGCCGGCCTCGCGGCAGCGTGGCGGCTCTCGCAGGGCGGTCACCGCGTCACTCTCTACGAGCGGCATGAGAGGCCGGGCTTCATCGCGAGTTCGGTGGCTTTGCCCGAGCACGGTGGCATCCGCGTCGACGTGCCGCTGCGGGTTTTTTACCCCGGCTATTACCCCACACTGGTGCGGCTCTACGAGGAACTCGGGGTGACATCGGAGCCGGTGAGCTACGCCTCCTCGCTCTGCGACGCGACGGGTGAACTCTTTTTCCGCTACCGCAACCTGCGCATCGGGGAGCGGCACTGGTCTTATCTGCTGCCGCAGGATCTGCGCGTGTCCCGCGCCCGACGCATCCTGCGCGGTTTGCTGCGCTTTTACCGTGAGGGCCTTGCCGCCTGGCGCGAGGGCCGGCTCGCGGGGCTCGCGCTGGAGGATTTTCTCCGCCAGCACGATTTCGACGCGGATTTCGTCGACGGCCTGCTGCTGCCCGCGCTTGCCACCATCGCCACCTGCAGCTATGCCTCAGCGCGCGTGTTTCCCGCCGAGGTGGTCATGGGCTACCTCGGTGCCGGTCTCACGCGCCAATGCGTGCGCCGCGCCCGTGAGGGTGCCGACGACGTGGCTGCGCGTCTGTTGCGGGGTGTGGCCGAACTGCGTTGCGGCACGCAGGTCGCGGCGCTGCGGCGAGAGGCGGATGGCGTGATCGTTGCGGTTGAGGGCGAGGCGCCGCGGCGATTCGATCACGTGGTGGTGGCTGCACAGGCGAACCAAACGCTGCGAATGCTCGCCGATGCCACCGCAGCCGAGCGCGCCGCACTCGGTGCTTTCCGCTACGAAGCCGTCGAGGTGCTGATGCACCGCGATACCCGGTTCATGCCCGTGCGCCAGCGCGATTGGTCAGCGGTGAATCTCTGTGTGCAAGCAGGGCAGGCAGGCCCCGAGAGCACCATCTGGGTGAACGCGGTGCAGCCGGCACTGCGCGGGGCTGCGCCGGTGTTCCAGACCGTTCAACCGCAGCGTCAACCTGCCCCCGGGTTGCTGATCAGCCGCGCGCGCTTCGAGAGACCCGTGGTTGACGCCACAAGCACCCTTGCGCTTGCGGGGCTTGGCGCACTACACGCCGAGCCGGAGCGGCGCCTGTGGTTCTGCGGCTCCTATGCGCAGCCCGGTATCCCCTTGCTCGAGAGCGCCGTGCGCTCCGCAGATGCCGCCGTGGAGGCGCTGAAGAGGGCATAGCCCAGGCCGCGGGCGCGTGCCGGTGGAATCAGTCCTGCGGTGATCGCGGCGGGTAGCCATGCGGGATGCCAGCGCAGCGGGCCGAGTCGCGCCGCCTGCAGGCTTGCGAAACGCGCAAAGCCTCCCAGTACCTCCTCGTCCAGCCGCTCGCAGCGGATGTCGATGAAGCCTGCTGTCGCGATCCGTTCCATCGCTGCCTCGGGGTCCAGTAGCTCGCGCGCGTCGATGCCGCAGACACGCGCCGTCGCGCGCAGCGCGGCGCTGGCCGGTGCCGCGAGCACCAGGTCCGTGAAAGCCAAGCGACCGCCGGGGCGCAGTGCTGAGCGGGCGGCGCGCAGAAAAGCGCTCCGCGGGCTGATGTGGTAGGCGGCATCCACGCAGAGCACACGCTCGAAGGCATCGCCGGGCACCTGCTCAATGCCGCCCCGGATGACGCTGCGACCCTGAGCGCTTGCGCGTGCACACGCGCCTGGATCGGGATCGATGCCGATGGCGTGCTCGGCGTGGAATTCGCGGCGCCACAGCTCGAGCTCGTCGCCCTCACCGCAGGCGATGCTGAGCACGCGGTCACCGGCAACGATGCCCGCGGCCTCGCCCACGCGCCGCGCCAGCCGCAGGCAAGCCAGCGCGTAGTCGATGTGGGGGCCGGCGCTAACCGGCCACAGGCCCAGATTGCCCCAGCTGCCGCTAGGGCCGCCGTGGTGCAGGAACTGGCGCAGTCCCCACGTGCTCATGACGGCCGGCTCGCGAAGCCGGCTCAGCGGCAGTCGCGCTGCAGGAAGTCCACCACGCCCCGCGCAAGCGCGATACGGGCGCCGTCGAAGGCGTGGTCAGCGTCGAGTCGGAGTTCGCGCGTGCGTGTGCTGCCTGCTGCCCGCAGCGCGGCGAGCATCGGATCATGATTGCTCTGGGTGGGCGTGACCACATCCTTGCTGCCAGTCACCAGCAGCACCGGGCGCGCGGCGAGTGCGGCAGCGCCTCGGGTGATGTCCAGTGCACCATCGCCAGACTGCAGTTCGCGCACCAGCGTGGCGCCCGAGACGTTGCGGATATAGCCCTCTGCCCATGACTGGAACTGCGCCGCGGTTTCGCTCGCGCGTGCTGGATCGGCCAGCGCGGGCCCCATGGCTCCGAAGTTGGCGCCCGCCACCGACACTACACAGCGCGCCTCGGGCGTGCGCGCGCCGGTGATGAGTGCCGCAAAGCCGCCCATGCTGTGACCGAACAGCGCGACTTGGGAGGTGTCGACGCGGTGTGCGGCGGCGAAATCGTTCGCGCGGATGGCGGCAAAGACGGCGGCGCTGTCCTCCAGCACATGCGTGAAGCTGAACTCCCCGTCGCTGCCCCAGGCGCCGCGGTAGTGGAAGATCACGGCGTTCCAGCCGGCACGGCGCACGGCCTGCGCGATATCGGCGTTCAGTTCGTTGCCGGGAAAACCATGCAGCAGCAGCAGGGTAGGGTGAGGACCGGCGCCGGCGGCCTCGTAGATCACGCCGTTCAGATTGGCACCCGCGCTGCTGAAGTGGACGCCCTCCATGCTGGCGGGCGGATCCTGCGGTGGCGGATCCATGGTGACCGGATCGAAAACCGCTGCCGTTGCGGCAGTGGCGAACACGAGCAGTGCAGCGCTCAAGGTGTGGCGGAGCGAGCTCATGGTGACTCCTCGGGTGACCCGCCCGTCAGGGGAGGGTGCGGTGTTCAGCCGGTTTTCCGCGCCGGCGCGCCCGGCCGCTGCCGGCTCTGCCAGTGCGGATCAATCCACGGGGTGACCGTTGCCGCCGGCAGCGCGGGGTTGCCGAGGATCATGTCGGCGGCTTTCTCGGCCACCATGATCGTTGGCGCGTTCAGGTTGCCGTTGGTGAGTGTGGGGAATATCGAGGAATCCACCACGCGCAGCCCCGCGATGCCGCGCACGCGGCAGGCCGGGTCCACCACCGCGAGTGCGTCATCTGCGGCACCCATGCGGCAGGCACCCGACGGGTGGTAGGCGCTCTCGACATTGGCGCGCACCCAGGCGTCGATCTCTGCATCAGTTTGCACGGCGGCGCCGGGCTGGATCTCGTTGCCGCGATACGCATCGAAGGCAGCCTGCCCGATGATCTCGCGCGTCAGGCGGATGCACTGCCGCCACACGCGCACGTCCGCGGGATCTTTCAGGTAATTGAAGAGGATCTCGGGTTTCTGCGCGGGGTCGGCGCTCCTGATGTGCACATGGCCGCGACTTTTCGGCTTGTTGGGGCCCACGTGCAACTGGAAGCCGTGCCCCGCGAAAGCCGCTTGCCCGTCGTAGCGCATGGCCGCGGGCAGGAAGTGGTACTGGATGTCGGGCCACTGCACATCGGTGCCGGAGCGGATGAACGCGCAGGATTCGAAGTGGTTCGTCGCGCCCAGCCCACTCTTGAACAGCACCCAGCGCGCACCGATCAGGCCCTTGCTCAGCAGCCCCAGCCGGCTGTTCAGTGTGATGGGCTGCGTGCACTCGAACTGGAAGTAGACCTCGATGTGATCCTGCAGATTCTCGCCCACGCCGGGCAGATCGTGCAGCAACGGCACCCCTGCATTGGCCAGCACCGCGGCGGGCCCGATGCCCGAGTGCTGCAGCAGCGCGGGCGAGCCGATGGCGCCCGCGGCACTGATGACCTCGCGGTTGCAGCGTGCGGTGTGCGTCTTGCCCTTGCGCGTGTAACGCACACCGGTGGCGCGGCCGTTCTCGATGAGGATTTTCTCCGCCATCGCATCGCTCAGCACTGTGAGGTTGCGGCGCTTGCGTGCGGGCGCCAGGTAGGCGCGGGAGCAGGAGGCGCGCTCCCCGCGCTCCACGGTCATGTGCATCTGGCCGAAGCCCTCCTGCATCTGGCCGTTGTAGTCGGGCGTGCGCAGGTAGCCGGCTTCCTCGCCGGCGCGGATGAAGGTCTCGTACAGGGGGTTCAGTTTCATGTCGTTGCCGGCGCAGACGCCGACCGGGCCCTCGCCGCCGCGGTACTCGTCTTCACCGCCGCTCCAGGTCTCGGCACGGCGGAAGTAGGGCAGGCAGTTGTGGTAGCCCCAGCCGGTTGCGCCTTGCGCCTCCCACTGGTCGAAATCGCAGGCGTGGCCCCGCACGTAGACCATGCCGTTGATCGCCGAGGAGCCCCCGAGTCCCTTGCCGCGCGGGCAGTGCAGGCGACGGTTGTCGGCGTGGGGTTCGGGCTCCGTCTCGAAGAACCAGTTGTACTTCGGCATGTTCATGGGGAAGGACAGCGCGGTCGGCATCCGGATGAAAATGCTGTCGTCGCTAGTGCCCGCTTCAAGCAGCAATACGCGGTGCTCACCGCTCACAGACAAGCGGTCTGCCAGCACGCAGCCCGCGGAGCCGGCGCCGACGATGATGTAGTCCCAGTCCTGCGCGCTGCCCATCGTGTTGCCCTCAGCCCGCGGCGCGGCGCTGCAGGTCAGCCGCGTGGCAGAGCAACTGCCAGAGGTACTCCGCGAAGCTCCGCCGCACGCAGATGGCGAAGCGCTGTTCCGCCTCGCGCACGAAGAGCCCGCCGCTCTTGCCGAGCACGCTCTGCGCGCAAGTGCCGACCGGAAATGCCGTGGTGTGGAGGTCTAGCGGGCAGTCGCGGGCGAGGATCTCGGTGGCATCCGGGCAATCGAGCACGATCACGGTGTAGCCGTCACTCACGTTCACCACGGCGATGTGCTGGCCGGCGAGCGCCTGCTCGAGTGCTGCGTGCATCGACCCGGCCTCATCGCCGGGCAGCGTGAGTTGCCACTCGTAGGGCCCGAGCCAGGCGATGCGCCGCGTGCCGGCGCTGGCAACGGTGTTGGGCGTGAGCGGCAGCGCCACGCCCGTGGTGGCCTGCACGGCAGCGCTGAATGCCGCATCGGCGGCATCGCCGCGCAGGATCAGCTGGCCGTCGAAGGCGCGCTCGGACAGCCCGGCAGCGCCCTTGGCGAGCACGCGGTAGAGCGGAGTCTTGCGGTTGATGGCTTCAGACATTCTGGCGCTCTCCCGCAGGGTCGTAGAACAGCGGTTTGGTGATGGTGGCGGCGATGAAGCGCCCGTCGGCGAGTGCGGCGTGGACTTTCTCACCGATACGCTGCTGCCCGCCTTTCACCAGCGCGAGCGCGATGGAGCGCTCGACCGAGGGACTGAAGTAGCTGGAGGACACATGCCCCACCATCTGCGCCGGAATGACCGTGGAGGGCTCCGCCAGCAGCTGCGCGCCTTCGGGAATCACCGCCTTGGGATCGTCCGTGAGCAAGCCCACGAAGTGCTTGCGCTGCGGATCGGTCGAGTACTCCCGCGAGAGCGAGCGCCAGCCGATGAAATCGCAGCGTTTGCCCACGATCCAGTGCATGCCCATGTCCTGCGGCGTCATCGAGCCGTCGGTGTCCTGACCCACGATGATGAAGCCCTTGTCGGCCCGCAGCACGTGCATGGTCTCGGTGCCGTAGGGCGTGATGCCGAGATCCTTGCCGGCCACTTCCAGTGCCTGGAAGAGCGCGAGCCCGCGGCTCGCGGGCACCATGATCTCGAAGGACAACTCGCCCGTGAAGGACACCCGCAGCACGCGGGCCCGGATGCCCGCCACGCTGCCTTCCCGGCAGGACATGAACGGGAAGGCCTCGCGGGCGAGATCGATGTCGGTGCACACGCGGGAGAGGAGTTCGCGGCTCTTCGGGCCTGCGATTACGGCCGTTGACCACTGATCGCTCACGGTGGTCATCCACACCTTGAGATCCGGCCATTCGGTCTGGTGCCAGCGCTCGAGGTGCGAGAGCACGCGGGCCGCACCGCCCGTGGTGGTGGTCATCAGGAAGTGCTGGTCGCCCAGGCGTGTGGTGACGCCGTCGTCGAAGATCATGCCGTCCTCGCCCAGCATCACGCCGTAGCGGCAGCGGTGGACGCCAAGGCCTTTCCAGCCGTTGGTGTAGACCCGCTCGAGGAACTCGGCGGCGTCCGGCCCGCGGATGTCGATTTTGCCGAGCGTGGAGTAGTCGAGCAGGCCCACGCCATTGCGCACGGCGCGGCATTCGCGCTGCACGGCGGCGTGCATGTCCTCGCCGGCGTGGGGGTAATACCACGCGCGGTGCCACTGGCCCACGATCTCGAAGAGCGCGCCGGCTTGCAGATGCCATTCGTGCATGGGTGTGACGCGGACGGGGTCGAAGAGTGCGCCCGTGTCGGCACCCGCGAGCGCGCCGAAGGCCGCGGCCGTGTAGGCCGGGCGGAAGGTGGTGGTACCGGTCTCGGGGATGCTCTGGCCCAGCGTTTTCGCCAGGATCGCCATGCCGTTGATGTTGCCCGTCTTGCCCTGATCGGTGCCGAAGCCGAGCGCGGTGTAGCGCTTCACGTGCTCGATGGAGTGGTAGCCCTCGCGCACCGCGAGCGCGATATCCGCAGCCGTGGTGTCGTTCTGGAAATCGACGAACTTGCGGGCGTCGTCGGCAGGAGCAGGCGAGGGCACCAGCCAGAGCGGGGAAATCGCGCTGCCGGCTGCTGCTGCGGCCGCTGTGGGCGAGGCGCCGGGCGATCCACCGAAGCCGCAGGCCGCCGCCGTTGAAGCGCCTGCGGCGTGGCCTTCGGCGAGTGACTGCGCCAGATCGAAGTTGCCGGCGGCAGCGCCCGCCGAGACGTTCTGCTGTAGCGCATCGCCCGGCACGAAGCAGAGCGTCGTCTCATCCCAGCGCGCCTTGCCACCAGCGTGCGAGTGCAGGTGGATCGCCGGGCTCCAGCCACCCGAGATGGCGAGCAGATCGCAGTCGATACGGGTTTCGAAGCCTTGCTGCACGGCATCGCCCGATACGCGCATCACCGAGACCCCCGACAGGCGTTTTCTGCCGCGCGTGCTGCTCACCACGCTGCTGTCCAGCAGCGGGATGCCGGCTGCGCGGACGGCATCGGGGCCTGCGCCTTGCGGGCCCGTGCGCGAGTCGATCACGGCGGCCACGGCGATGCCGGCAGCGTGCAGGTCGAGCGCTGTGCGGTAAGCGCTGTCGTTGTTGGTGAAAACCACGGCGCGGCGGCCGCAACGCACGCCGTAGCGGTTGAGATAGGTGCCCACGGCGGAAGCCAGCATCACGCCGGGACGGTCGTTGTCCTTGAACACCAGCGAGCGCTCGATGGCGCCGGTGGCGACCACGACGCGCCGCGCGCGCACGCGCCAGAGACGCTGACGGGGCAGGTTGGTGCTGCCTGGCGGCAGGTGATCCGTAATGCGTTCGGCCACGGCCACGAGGTCGTGGTCGAAATAGCCGAAGGCCGTGGCGCGCGCGAGCACCCGCACATGGGGCATGGCGCCGAGTTCGGCGAGCGCCGTGGCAATCCACTGCTCCGAGGGCTTGCCGTCGATCATCGCGGGCGCGCCCAGCAGGCTTCCGCCTGCGCGGCTGTCTTCGTCGACTAGCATCACGCGCGCGCCGGTGCGCCCGGCAGCAAGCGCGGTTGCAAGGCCCGCAGGGCCCGCACCCACCACCAGCACATCGCAGTGTGCGAAGCGCTTGTCGTAGATGTCCGGGTCGGCTTCGGTGGGCGAGATACCGAGCCCCGCCATGCGCCGGATGAAGTGCTCGTAACGCATCCACAGCGAGGCCGGCCACATGAAGGTTTTGTAGTAGAAACCCGCAGGCAGAAAGGGCTTCAGCCACTGCAACACGCCGTAGACGTCAAACTGCGGCGAGGGCCAGCCGACCACGCTTTTTGCTACCAGCCCGTCGTAGAGTTCCACCTGCGTGGCGCGCTGGTTGGGCAGGTCGAAGGCATTGCCACTGCCGATCTGCAGGATGGCGTTGGGCTCCTCGGCGCCGGCGCCGAAGATGCCGCGCGGGCGGTGCAGCTTGATGCTGCGGCTCACCAGGTGCACGCCGTTGGCGAGCAGCGCTGAGGCCAGCGTGTCGCCGGAAAATCCCGAGTATTCGCGGCCGTTGAAGCGGAAGCGCAGGGGTTTCGAGCGATCCGTGAGACCGCCCTGGTTGTTGCGGAAAGTGCTCACGCGCTCGCCTCCGGGGCGTTCTGGCCCATGCGGTAGACCGCGTTGATGCGGTAGGTCACGGTGTCACGCTCCACGTTGAACCAGCGCCGGCAGCCGCTGCTGTGGTTCCATTGTTCGCGGTGCAAGCCGCGGGTGTTCTTGCGCATGAAAAGATAGTCGGCCCAGGCCTCATCGCTCATGGAGCCGGGGTCTGCAGGGCGCGCGATATGCGCCTCGCCGCCGCAGGAGAACTCGATCTCGGCGCGCTGGCCGCACCAGGGACATTCGATCAGCAACATGGGTGCGGGCTCCTCAGTGGGCGACGGCGGCGGCGCCGTGCTCGTCGATCAGGTGGCCGGTGGCGAAGCGGCCGAGGTCGAAGGGGGCGTTCAGCGGGTGCGGTGCGTCCTTGGCCACGGTGTGGGCAAACACCCAGCCGGAGCCGGGTGTAGCTTTGAAACCGCCCGTGCCCCAGCCGCAGTTGATGAAGAGACCGCGCACCGGTGTCTTCGAGATGATCGGGCAGGCGTCGGGTGCCACATCCACGATGCCACCCCACTGACGCAGCATCCGCGCGCGTGAAAACGCGGGGAACAGCTCGACAATCGCTGCCAGGCAGTGCTCGATGGTGTGGAAGCTGCCGCGCTGGGCGTAGCCGTTGTAGCCGTCGATGCCGGCGCCGATCACGAGTTCGCCCTTGTCGGACTGGCTCACGTAGCCGTGCACGGCGTTCGACATCACCACGCTGTCGAGTACCGGGCGCATGGGCTCCGAGACCAGCGCCTGCAACGGATGGCTCTCGAGCGGCAGCCGCACGCCTGCCATGCCCGCCAGCACGCTGGAGTGGCCTGCCGCCACCACCGCGACCTTGGGCGTGCGGATGAAGCCACGCGTGGTCTGGATGCCCGTGACCGCGCCGTCCTCGCGCCCGATCCCGGTGACTTCGCACTGCTGGATGATGTCGACGCCCAGCGCGTCGGCCCCGCGGGCATAGCCCCAGGCCACCGCATCGTGACGCGCGGTGCCGCCGCGGCGTTGCAGCGAGGCACCGAGCACGGGGTAGCGTGCCTTGGGCGACAGGTTCAGGTACGGAATCATCGTGGCCAGCTGCTCGCGCGAGACCACTTCGCCATCGATGCCGTTCAGACGATTGGCGTTCACGCGGCGCTCGATGTCGCGCATGTCCTGGAGCGTGTGGCCGAGGTTGAACACGCCGCGCGGGCTGTACATGACGTTGAAGTTGAGTTCCTGGGAGAGGCCTTCCCAGAGCGTCATGGCCTTTTCGTAGAGTTGGGCGGATTCGTCCCAGAGGTAGTTGGAGCGCACGATGGTGGTGTTGCGGCCGGTGTTGCCGCCGCCGATCCAGCCCTTCTCGACGACGGCAATGTTGCGCATGCCGTGGAGCTTGGCCATGTAGTAGGCCGTGGCGAGCCCGTGGCCGCCACCGCCCACGATCACCGCGTCATAGGCGGGTTTTGGCTCAGGGTAGCGCCACGCGGGTTTCCAGCCGGTGTGGCCCGAGAGGCCGTGGCGGAACAGGTTGAACAGCGAATATCGGGACATGCCCACCTCGTTCGTTTGTCGCGGGTGCGGCCCGCTCCTACGCCATCTGTCGCGGGCGTGGCCCGTTCGTGCATCATTTGTCGCGGGCATGGCCCGCTCCTACGCCATTTCTCGCGGGCATGGCCCGCTCCTACGCAACCTGTCGCGGGCATGGCCCGTTCGTGCATCATTT
>CAJADV010000597.1 GCA_903938575.1 uncultured Gammaproteobacteria bacterium | reverse complement strand
TGGCGCGCGTTGCGGGTGAGGGTGCGAGACGGGTGCTGCAAGCGGCCGTTTGCCCAAGCCTGCGCTCCAACGGTATCGTCAGCGTGCGCGAGCAGCCAAACCTGCGCAGCCAGTCCTGCAAGGGCTTGTGATTCCATCTTTCCGGCCAGCCAGCTACCCACCCAGGAATGCACCCTATGAAACTCTACATGCACCCCGTAGCCACCACGTCGCGCCCCGTGCGGCTGTTCTGCGCCGAAAGCGGTATCGCGCTTGAAGAGGAGGTGGTGGACCTGATGACTGGCGCACATCACAAGGAACCCTTTGCATCGCTCAATCCAAGTCGTCAGGTGCCGCTGCTGGTGGATGGCGACATGCGGCTCACGGAGAGTTCGGCGATCCTGAAATACCTCGCCGAAAAGCACGATTCGCCGGCGTACCCGAAGGACCTCCAGAAGCGCGCCAAGGTCAACGAGATGATGGACTGGCTCAACACCGGGCTCATGCGTGATCTGGGCTACAACCTGGTGTACCCGCAGGTCTATCCCCACCACAAGCGCCGCAGCGATGAAGCTCAGGCCGGCACTCTTGCCTGGGGGCAGGAGGGCGCCAAGCGGTGGCTGCTGTTGCTCGATCAGAATTGGCTCGGCGCTGATCAGCCGTATCTTTGTGGCGACGAGATCACGATCGCGGACTACTTCGGTGTGTGCACGGTCACGCTGGCCGAGTTGATTGACTGTGACTTCAGCCAGTTTCCAAACGTCAGCCGGTGGTTGTCGACGATGAAAAGTCTCAAGAGTTGGGACGCGGTCAATCAGGTGTTCCAGGCCGCGGCGGCGGGCAATAAGGGCAAGCCATTCGAGGTGGTCAAGGCGGGCTGAGCGCAGTTTGTACGCCCGCCGGCGCGTCGGGGCGAGGCTTCGAGGACGCCGCCATTGTCTCCGGCGCTGGCGGGGCTTACTCGGCGAGTCGATCCCACTGCTCGCGCAATTCGCGTTTCAGCACCTTGCCGATAGCGCTGCGCGGCAGTTCATCCACCGCCACGATGGCTGACAGGCGCTGCGTTTTTCCGAGTTGCGCATTGCTCCAGTCGCGGATGCTGCTGGTGCGGGCATTGGAGCCCACGCGCAGCACCACGGCGGCTACTGGCGTCTCGCCCCAGGCCGCGGAGGGCACGCCGATCACGGCGCAGTCGAGGACCTCCGGGTGCGTGCGCAGCACTGCCTCGAGGTCGCTCGGGTGCACATTGAAGCCGCCCGAGATGATCATGTCTTTCTTGCGATCGAGCAGGATCAGGAAGCCATCGGCGTCGAAGCGGCCAATGTCACCGGTGCGGATGTGGCGCCGGTCCTCGTCGTCATACCACTCCGCCTCGGCGGTTTTTTCGGGCTGGTTGTGGTAACCGGTCATCATGCTTGCCGAGCGGCCCACGATCTCGCCCGCGTTGCCCTGCGGTACCGGCTTGCCCCTCTCGTCGATCAGCAACATCACGTTGCCGATGGCGGGCTGTCCCACGGTGTGCAGCTTGTCCGGATGCAAGTGCGCGGCAAGGATGCAACTCCCGCCACCTTCGGTCATGCCGTACATTTCGGTGAGACCGCCCGGCCAGCGCTCCAGTACCTCGGCTTTCAGTTCGGCGTGGAAGGGCGCGCTCGAGCAGAACTTGGCTTGGGTGCACGAGAGATCGAACTGCCCGAAGGCCGACAATGCCATCAGGCGCGCGTACTGCACGGGCACGAGCATGGTGTGGGTCATGCCCAGTTCCTGGGCGCGCTCCAGATAACGCTGGGCGTCGAACCTCGCCATCAAGGCCACTGCGCCACCCATCACGAGTGTGGGTATCACTACCACCAGCGTGGTGTTGGAGTAGAGCGGTGTAGAGATCAGAGTGACGCTGTCCGGGCCGTAGCCGGATCCGGTGGCGCGCATGGCCTGTGCCCAGCGCATGCCGTGCGGCTGCACGATGCCCTTGGGCGTTCCGGTGGTCCCGGAGGAGTAAATGATATTGAAGGCCCAGGCAGGGTCGATCTCGACCGCCGTGGGTCGCGTGCCCGCCGCGGCAAGC
>CAJADV010000596.1 GCA_903938575.1 uncultured Gammaproteobacteria bacterium | reverse complement strand
GATCGAGAAAAACCTGGGGCTGATGATCGTGCTGATCGTCGTGGCCATCAGTTTCGGCGGACTGGTCGAGATCGTGCCGCTCTTTTTCCAGCAGCAGACCACCGAGCCCGTGGCGGGACTCAAGCCACTCACGGCGCTGCAACTCGAAGGCCGCGACATCTACATCCGCGAGGGCTGCAACGTCTGCCACACCCAGATGGTGCGCCCGTTGCGCGCCGAGACCGAGCGCTATGGCCATTACTCCGTGGCCGGGGAGTTCGTTTACGACCACCCGTTTCTCTGGGGTTCGAAACGCACCGGTCCGGATCTCGCGCGAGTGGGCGGGCGCTACAGCGACGACTGGCACCGCGCGCACCTGATGAACCCACGTGATGTCGTGCCGGAATCGAACATGCCCGCGTTCGCATGGCTTTTTGACGACGTGATCGACGATGCGGACACGGCGGCGAAGATGCGCGCCCTGCGCATGGTAGGCGTGCCCTACACGGATGCAGACATCGAAGGCGCGCAGGCAGCTGTGGCGGGCAAACCCGAAATCGAGGCTGTCGTCGCCTACCTTCAGCAGCTCGGCACGCTGCTGACGCGGGAGCGCTGAATCATGGAGTTCAGCCAGGGCGACTGGATGGCGCTTGCGACACTACTCGCGTTCGTCGCGCTGTGCGGCGTGGGAGTGTGGGCATTCAGCAGCAGCCGCAAGGCGGGTTTCGAGGAAGCTGCGCAACTGCCTTTTGCGGACGAGCCCGCTGGGCGCCACAGCGGGAGTGAAAAAAATGACTAATGGCTGGAGCATGTACATCATCGCGCTCACCGCGCTGATGATCGGCGGCAGCTTCTGGCTGCTGCTCGGCAACCGCACCCGCCCGGGCGACAGCGAGGCCAAGACAGGGCATGTCTACGACGGCATCGAGGAATACGACAATCCCCTGCCGGCGTGGTGGCTGTATCTGTTCGTGCTGACGCTTGTTTTCGCCATCGGCTATCTGATCGCCTACCCGGGGCTGGGCAGCTACCCCGGACTGCTCGGATGGAGCCAGACCGGTCAGTGGCAGGCCGAGGTCGATACCGCAAAGGCGCGCTATGAACCCGTGTTCGCGAAATACCGCAACATGCCGGTGGAAGAGGTGGCGAAAGATCCGGATGCCCGCCACATGGGCCAGAGGATATTCGCCAACAATTGTGCGCAGTGCCACGGTTCCGATGCGGGCGGCGCTCGCGGTTTCCCCAGCCTGCGTGATGGCGACTGGCTCTGGGGCGGCAGCGCGGAGGCAATCGGGGCCAGCATTTCCGGTGGTCGCCAGGGCGGAATGCCGCCATGGGGGCAAGTGCTGGGCGAAGAGGGCATCAACAACGCTGCCCACTATGCGCTCACGCTCTCGGGCTCGCTGCCCGCAGGCCCCGAGAGCGCGGCAGGCAAGGCCGCATTCCAAAGCATCTGCGCAAGCTGCCACGGCGCCGAGGGCAAGGGTAACCCACTGCTCGGCGCACCCAACCTGACAGACAACATCTGGCTTTACGGATCCGAACTCGAAACCGTGAAGCACGGGATCCGCAACGGTCGCATGGGCAAGATGCCGGCCTTCGGCGGCCAGCTCGAGGCCGACAACATCCACCTGCTGACGGCCTATGTCCTCAGCCTGTCGGACCGATGAGCGAGCCGCAACGCATTGTCACGGACGCTGCCCCCTCCGAGGTCGGCGAACTCGACCTCTACCAGAAACGCGAGCGGATCTACACGCGCAAGGTCGAGGGTTTCTTCCAGCGGCTGCGCCTCTACACGGGCTGGCCGCTCCTGTTCGGATACTTCTGCCTGCCGTGGCTCGACTGGGGTAGCCGTCAGGCCGTGTGGTTCGACCTGCCGGGGCGCCAGTTCCACATCCTCGCCCTCACCTTCTGGCCGCAGGATTTCCCGCTGCTCGCGTGGTTACTGATCATCGCCGCTTTCGCGCTCTTCACCGTCACGGTATTCGCCGGACGCGTGTGGTGCGGCTACACCTGTCCGCAGACCGTGTGGACCAGCATTTTCATGTGGGCAGAGCAAGTTACGGAGGGCACGCGCAACCAGCGCATCCGCCTCGACCAGAGCCCATGGACCAGCCGCAAATTCCTGCGCAAGAGCGCCAAGCACGCACTGTGGCTGGGGATAGCCGCATTCACGGGCGTGACCTTCGTGGGGTATTTCTCGCCGATCCGCGAACTGGTGGTTGCACTGCCCACGTTGCGGACGAGCGCCGGCGAAGCGTCGTGGTCGCTGTTCTTCACGCTGGCCACCTACATCAACGCCGGATGGCTCCGCGAGCAGGTGTGCATGTACATGTGTCCCTATGCCCGCTTCCAATCGGTGATGTTCGATCACGACACATTGGTCGTGTCCTACGACCGCAAGCGCGGTGAGCCGCGCGGCTCCCGCAAGCACGGGCAGACTCCACCATCGCTGGGGCTGGGTGACTGCGTCGACTGCCAGCTCTGCGTGCAGGTATGCCCCACCGGCATCGACATCCGCGACGGCCTGCAATATCAGTGCATCGGCTGTGCGCTGTGCGTCGATGCCTGCGACTCGGTCATGGATCGCATGGGCTATGCCCGCGGGCTGGTGCGCTACACCACCGAGAACGCACTGCTCGGCAAAGCCTCCCGCCTGCTGCGTCCGCGACTGGTGGGCTATAGCGTGGCGGTGTTGCTGATGCTCGGCCTGTTCACAACGGTATTGCTCTCGCGCGTGACCGTGGGCATCGAAGCAATACGCGAGCGCGGCCAGCTCTATCGTGAAGTGAGCGACGACAGCATCGAGAACGTCTACACCCTGAAGCTGCGCAACATGGCGGAAGTACCACGGCGCGTGCGTTTGACGGTCGAAGGAATGCCCGGAATGGTGCTCGCGGGTGACACCGAGCTCACGCTCGCCCCGGCAGAGGTGCTGGCACTGCCGGTGTCGGTGCGTGCGCCCGAGGACTCGGCGAGCGGTAGCCAGGAAATTGTATTCGGCATTGCCGCGCTGGACGGTAGCGGGGAGCGCAGCAGTGCCAAGAGCCGGTTCCTTGCGCCTACGGAAGACTGAGCTCATGAAAAATCCTTCCGCACCGCCTTGGTACCGACAACCGTGGCCGTGGTTCCTGATCGCATTGCCGGGCGCTGCGGTCTGCGCGTCTTTCTACACGCTCTATCTCGCGCTGAGCGCACCCGAGGCCCTGGTGCGCGACGACTATGACCGCAACGGTCTGCAGGTGACCCGCCATCTGGAGCAGGATGCGTGGGCACTCCGCCACGGCATGCAGGCTGAACTGCGCTTCACCGCCAATGGCCTTGCAGAGTTGTCGCTGCGAACACCCGATCGCCCCCCCGACAGCGTGAGCATGCAACTGATACATCCCACTGCGCAAAGCCAGGACAGGGTGCTCGTGCTCACACGCGACACCGGGGGACGCTACACGGCGCCCTGCACGCGCCCGGTGGGCAAGCGCTATCTGCAACTCGAGGCCGCGGGCGAAGCGAGCCGGTGGCGGCTGCGCGGCGTGCTCGAGCCCGGCGGCGAGGCAGTGGCGCGGCTGTTGCCGGGCGACGCCTGAGCATGAGGCCTGCGGCCTGTTTCCACTGCGGTCTTCCGGTGCCGCCGGGATGCTCCCTGCAGGTCTCGATCGATGAACAGTTGCAACCCATGTGCTGCGCTGGCTGCGCGGCCGTGGCCGCATTGATAGCCGCCAGCGGACTCGCCGGCTACTACCGCCACCGCGAGACTACCGCGACCACAGCAGCCGAAACCGGCAATGGAGCTGCTGACTACGCGCTTTTCGACCTGCCCGAGGCAAATGCCGATTTCGTCGCCGTCGTGGGCGATAACATCCGGCGCGCAGAACTGGCGGTGGACGGCATCCACTGCAGCGCCTGCACCTGGCTGCTCGAAACCGATCTCGCGCGGCTGCCGGGCGTGGACCGCGTCGACGTGAACCTCGCCGAGCGGCGCGCGAGTATCCGCTGGAATGCGTCCCAATTGCCTCTCAGCGCCCTGATGGCACGCATACGCGCGCTCGGCTACCGGCCACGGCCGTGGATCGCCTCGGCGCGGCAGGCGGCGGTGCAGGCCGAAGGGCGTGCGTTGCTGCAACGGCTGGGCGTGGCGGGCCTCGTGCAAATGCAGGTCGGCATGATCGCGCTGGCCCTTTACGCGGGCGCCTTCGAGGGCATGGAGGCGGCCTACCGCGATTACCTGCGCGTCAGCAGCCTGATTCTCTCGCTGCCCGTCATGTTTTACGCCTGCACACCGTTTTTCGCCGGCGCATGGCGAGGACTGCGCCACGGTGCACCGGGCATGGATCTGCCGGTCGCCGTGGCCATCGTGCTGGCTTTCAGCGCGAGCGCCTGGTTCACCTGGAGCGGTGGCGGCGAGGTGTATTTCGATTCGATTTCGATGTTTGCCTTCCTGCTCCTGCTCGCGCGTTATCTCGAGTTGCGGGCGCGTGAAAACGCAGGCTTCGCGGGCGGCGGGTTGCTCGCACTCCTGCCCACCGGCGCACACCGCCTGCTGCCAGACGGCCGCGTCGAGCACGTTCCCACGGGGCGGTTGCAACCGGGTGACCAGGTGCTGGCACGCGGTGGCGAGGCGCTGCCTGCAGACGGCCGCATCATCGAGGGTGCCGGAAGCTGCGATGAATCAGCGCTGAGCGGCGAATCGGTGCCCATCAGCAAGGGCCCGGGCGACCGCGTGTGCGCAGGCAGCCTGATGATCGATGGCACGCTGGTGGTCGAGGTCGAGGCCACCGGGCTGCAATCAGGTCTCGGGGCCATGCTCAAGTTGTTAGACCGGGCACTGCAGCAAAAACCGACAATCCAGCAACTGGCCGACCGCTGGGCCGTGCGCTTCGTGCTGGCCGTGCTCGGCATATCAGCTCTTACCGGCATCGGCTGGCTGTGGATCGACGCGGCCCGCGCGCTGCCCGTGGTGCTGTCGGTGCTGGTGGTGAGCTGCCCCTGCGCGCTCTCGCTAGCCACACCCGCCGCGCTCGCAGCGGCAACCGCGAGTCTCCGCGAGCGAGGCTTTCTGGTTACCCGCGCCCATGCCCTCGACGCGCTGGCCGATGCCACGCTCGCGATCTTCGACAAGACAGGCACCTTGACCGACAGCCTTCTGAAGCTGGAGGAAACACGCGTACTTGGCGGCATCGACGCCGCTCGATGCCTCGCCATCGCTGCGGCGCTGGAATCGCGCTCCTCGCACCCCGTGGCCAGCGCCTTCGCGGGACGGGGCACGCTGCCGGTCGCGGCGTTTCGCAGCGCGCCCGGTCTCGGCGTGGAGGGCATGATCGAAGGCCGCCTGTACCGCGTGGGTGTTGCTTCCTTCGCCGCACCGCAGGCCGGGATCGAGGCGCCGCCGGGCGGCAAGTGGGTGCTGCTCGGCGACGGCGAGCGCGAGCCCCTCGCATGGTTTCGCCTGGGCGACCGGGTGCGTGTGGAGGCGGCCGACGCGCTGAACCGTTTGCGGGCGCTGGGGTTGGACATCGCGCTGCTGAGCGGCGATGCGCCAACAGATGTGGAACGCGTGGCTTGCGAACTGGGTGTCAGCCGCTGGCGCGGCGGCTGCTCGGCGGCCGACAAACTGGCAGCGCTGCGCGACAGCGGTCATGCGCCTGAACACACCCTTATGGTGGGAGACGGCCTTAACGATGTCGCGGTGCTGGCCGGAGCGGGTGTTTCGGTGGCTGTCGCCAGCGCCACGGATTTCACGCGGGCGCAGGCCGATTGCCTGCTGCTCGGCAGTGGCTTGGAACGCCTTCCGGAGGCGATCGTGATGGCGCGGCAATCGCGTCGAGTGATCAGACAAAATCTCGCCTGGGCCACACTCTACAACCTGGTTGCCATACCGCTGGCGGCGGCAGGAGCCGTGCCGCCCTGGCTGGCTGCCGTCGGCATGTCGGCAAGTTCCCTGCTGGTCGTTGCCAATGCCTTGCGGCTGCGCAAGCATGCGCCGCTGCCGCACTGACCGGAGTGCCATCACGTGGAAAGCCTCTACGTCCTCATCCCCGTGACGCTCGTGTTGCTGGGCATCGCGCTCGCGGCCTGGCTGTGGTCGGTTGGCAGCGGCCAGTACGAGGACCTCGACAAGGCCGCGAGCAGCATCCTGTTCGACGACGAACCGCCCTGCCCGCCCGCAAACGGCACCACTCCCGAGCGTGAGGAGTCATGAGCCTGATGCAGGCCCTCGGGCCAGCACTGCTGCTTGGGCTTTTCGGCAGCACACATTGCATCGGCATGTGCGGGGGCCTGAGCGGCGCCCTCGCCTTCGCTTTGCCGCCCGGCGCTTCCACCTCGCGCCGGCTGCTGTTGCTGGGCGCGATGGGACTGGGCCGTATCAGCAGCTATGCGCTGCTCGGCGCCCTTGCCGGCGCACTGCTGCCCGGCGCGGTTGGTGGGCTGCCACTCGCGCGCATCGTAGCCGGCGTGCTGCTCGCGTTGATGGGGCTGTCAATTGCCGGATGGAGCACCGCGCTGGCGCCACTGGAGCGGGCCGGTCATCGGGCATGGCAGCGGATCGGGCCGCGCGCGCTCAAACGAGGCCGCATAGACGCCGTGGGCACGGCGCTTCTGACGGGAATGGCCTGGGGCTGGCTTCCCTGCGGCCTCGTCTACAGCACGCTGGCGTGGGCCGCCAGCGGCGGTGAGTCCGCGCGGGGCGCGGTGCTGATGCTGGGCTTCGGACTCGGCACCCTGCCCGCCGTGATGGCAAGTGGCGCCATGGCAGCGAGCCTGCGCGCGACGCTCCAACGCCGCGAGCTGCGCGCAGTGATCGGGCTGGTGCTGATCGGCTTCGGCATCTGGACCATCGCTGCCGCGCTGCGGCATGGCGGGCATGCTCAGCACACGCAGCCCGAGATGCACAACCACCACGGACACGAGCACCCGCCCGGCACCCAGCCCGGCGGGTAGTGGCGACTCTCCCCCTGCTCAGAACCGATAACCCAGACCAACCGTGTAGACCCAGGGGTCGACATCGACATCGACTCTCACCTTGCCCAGAGCGGTGTCGAGCTGCGCCTTGGTGCTGATATCGATGTAGTAGACCCCTGCGTGCAGGGACCAGAAATCGTTCAGCATGTAGTCAAAGCCCGCACGCGCAGCGAGACCCCAGGAATCATCGAGTTCGAGGTCGCTGGCGCCGAGCACCGCACTTGCCATGCGACTGGTGTCTTCCTGGAAAAACACCGTGTAGTTCAGTCCCGCACCGATGAAAGGCTGAAAGACAGAGCGGGAATCCAGCGGGTACCAGAGCAAGGTGAGCGTGGGCGGCAGGTGCTTCACGGTTCCCACCTCTACATCTGTGAGTCCCAGACCAAGCCCGGGCAGGCCGCAGGTATTGACGCTATGTTGGAAGGGCGAGGCTGCGAGCAGCTCGAGCCCCATGTGCGAGTTCGCCATCCAGGTCACGTTAAGCAGCAGCTGCGTGTCGTTGTCAACCTTGACGCCGGTGCCCGACAGTCCGCCCACGCCGCCGAGATCAAGGCTGCTGCTGTCATCGTTCGGGGCAACCATGACGGCGCCGCCGCGCACGATCCAGTCGCCCGCCTCATAGGCGGCCGCGCCAGCCGACATCATCAAGGCCGCGGCCACAAGTCCGATACGGTGTGTGTTGTCCATTGTGTCCTCTACTTCACATCACGGGATATTCCGTGAGCTTGACTCTAGGTTTCGCTGATCGACGCACCGTTGATGCGAGTCAATGGCGCGCGTGCGCCCGCCTCCGCAGAGCCTCCTGCTTGACGCAGGTCAAGGCCCGCATCGGAGCGATTCCTAGACTCACGCCATGAAACACGCGCACCAGGCCTCCTGCATTGTTTCCCTGCCGGTCTGGGACATCGCGCTGATGCGTAAGTACGCTGCTCCCGGACCGCGTTACACCGCATACCCCACGACGCTGCAGTTCAGCGAGGAGTTCGGCAGCAGCGCCTGGGAGGCCTATCTCCGCGAGCGACCCGCTACCGTTGCCGAGCTGTCGCTGGACATCCAGGTCCCGCCCTGTCCGGACATGGATCACTACCGCGGCGGTAGCAGTATTTTCATGCAGCGCCGCGCGAGACCGGACAGCTATCTCGCGTCCATCGGCAAGGAAATGAAACTGCTCGCGCGCTTCGTCGACCGACGACGGCGCGTCACCCAACTGCACTGGAGCGGCGATATTCCGGGTTTTCTGGGCAACGCTGGCCTGACGTGGCTGATGCACGAACTCGCCGTTCACTTCTCGCTCGACGATGCCCCCGGTCGCGAGTACTCGGTGGATCTCGACCCCCGCGCGACGACCCTCGACGCCATAGCCTTGCTGAAAGGACTGGGCTTCAACCACCTGCGGTTCAGCATCGGTGACATCGAGCAGGAGGCAAAGCGCACCATCGCCCCCAAGCAGACGCCTGCACGGCTCACAGCACTGATGGCAGCAGCGCGTGGACACCGGGTGGATACCATCAGCTTCGATCTGGCTTACGGCTTTCCGGGGCAAGATGCCACGGCCATGACCGCAACGCTGCGCGAGGTGATGGCCCTGTCTCCGGAACGCATTACGCTCCATCCCTTCTCACAACCGCCGCAGGAATCGGATCACCACGATGGCGTCCTGCGCCCGGATAAATCAGCCACCGAGGACCGCCTGATTCTGCTGCGCACCATACTCGACACACTTGGCGCGGCGGGCTACGTATATCTCGGAATGGATCAGCTCGTGAAACCGGACGATCGCCTTGCGCAGGCCCTGCAGGAGGACTCGCTTCACTGCAACCGGCAGGGCTATTCCGCTCGACCCCCGGCGGAAATCCTGGGCCTCGGCGTGTCCGCCATCAGCAGAACGCCGGACGTCTGCTGCCAGAACCTGAAGAGTGGGAACATCTGGGAGGCTCGTATTGCGGCCGAACAGCTGCCGGTGCACCGCGGCCTGATGCTGAGCGCCGACGACAGGCTCCGACGCGATGTGATCACGCAACTCATGTGCAGCATGGGCGTTGATCTCGAGCAGACGGCGGTACGGCAGGGCGGCAACATCGAGATCCGTCTCGCAGACGAATTCGCTGCGCTCGCACTGTTGGAAGAAGACGGACTCGTACACCGCGACGGGGCACGTATAAGCGTGACTGCCGCGGGGCGGTTACTGCTGCCAGGTATTTGCAGGGTCTTCCACGCCCAGCGACACGCTGAACCGCGCAGCCTTCCACGACCGTCCTGAGCGCTTCCGCGCTCGCGCGATGGAGTAAGTAGATGCACGTATTTCGGCAAATCACTGCTATCGTTCAGCCTATCTTTCCATGATAGCTAGCAAGGATCAGCTAATGAACCGGGAAGTTGCGCACTCACCTTCGGTATTCCACAAGACATCCATGACGCGTTGCAGCCACGATTTCCATGTCAACTGCAACAACTGTCGCCTGAGCAGCATCTGCCTGCCACTGGCGCTCGACATTAACGAGATCGACCAGCTCGATCGCATCATCCAGCGCAGCCGCCCGCTCCAGAAAGGCGATCACCTCTACCGCCAGGACGAAGAGTTCCGCTCGGTGTATGCGGTGCGCTCGGGCAGCGTCAAAGGCTACTCGATCACCGACAACGGGCAGGAGCAGGTCACCGGGTTCTATTTCCCCGGAGAAGTCCTTGGCATGGATGGCATCGCGAAGAACCACCACGCGAGCTCTGCCCGGGCCCTTGAAACCAGCTCCGTCTGCGAAATCCCCTTCGACCAGTTCGGAGAGCTCAGCCAGCGTCTGCCCAATTTGCAGCGGCATTTTTTCCAGCTGATGAGTCAGGAAATAGCGGCGGACCAGCAGATGCTGATGCAATTGAGCAAAAACACCGCCGACCAGCGGGTCGCAACTCTTCTACTCAGCATTTCGGCACGCCATAGACGCCGCAAACTCTCGGCTGCAAATTTCCGCCTGCCGATGTCACGCACCGATATCGGCAACTACCTTGGTCTCACCGTCGAGACCGTAAGTCGCGTCTTCAGCCGCTTCCAGAAACTGGGCGTGCTTGGGGTCGACAACAAGGAAATCGCTATCGTCGATCCCGAAGGGCTGCAGACGATGGCCAACGGGACTGACATCAACTGATCCCTGTGGCTTGACACACGTCAAGCCGGGCGTACCGCAGCCTGCCTATAGTGTCCTCGCGGCGCATTCTGTGTAATGCGTTGCATCCCTTTGGCAGCCGGTAACAGCCACAATGATCGAGCACATCCCCGGACTCCTGTTCAATCCGATCCGGCAGTGGCAGAAACTCGAACCCCTATCGGGGCGCGCGACCAACTTGCTCTACGTGTTTGTTATGGCCGTCATTCCGGCGCTGGCGTGGTATCACGGGACCAGCGCCGTCGGCTGGCGCGTGGGCAGCGGAGACGTCACGCGCCTTACCGAGGACAGCGCACTTCGCCTGGTGGTGTTGTTTTATCTGGCGATGGTCGGGGCGGTGGTGGTCATCGGTTATTTCATCCACTGGATGGCCGCCAACTACGGCGCCCGCTCCACGGTACCCAGAGGCATCACCATAGCCGGCCTCACGGCAACGCCGCTGTTCCTGGCGGGCGCCATCGGTGTGATGCCGCTGTTGTCGATTGCGCTGCCGCTGGGAATCCTCGCGCTCGGCTGGAGCCTGTGGCTGCTCTACACCGGCATCCCGATCGTGATGCACGTGCCGCGTGACCGCGGCTTTGTTTTTGCCAGTGCCGTCGTGGCGGTGTGCATGGTCATCCTGATCGCGATGATGTGCCTGAGCGTCATCCTCTGGGACATGGGCTTCGGGCCGGAATACACGCGCTGAGATCAGGCTATGGACGGAGCCTAGCGGGCCCCGACCAGTGCAGCATCAACATCAAGGCCGGAGTCGCGCATCCGCGCCAGCTTGTAGCGCAGGGTGCGCGCGCTGATACCCAAGCGCTCCGCCGCTCCGCTCTTGCTGCCACGCGTGTCGCGCAACGTGTCAACGATGATCTGGAATTCGTGCAATCGCATATCGCCACTCAATCCACTATCAGCCTCTGCCTCGACATCAGCCACTACGACCGCTGCCGCCGCGGCAACGGCAGGCGTCGAGGCCGCGAGCGTGATCCGCGAAATACCGGGGCCCTGCGGCTCCAGACGCAGGTGCGCAGCACCCAGTAGCGCGCCGGGCTGCAGGATCAGGGCGCGCTGCACCGCGTTGTCCAACTCACGCACATTCCCCGGCCAAGCGTGACCGAGCATGGCACGCATTGCAGAGGCATCGAACTGCGCAGGAACGTGGTGCATTCGCGCAGCATGCGCCGCGACCAATCGCTCGGCGAGCGGGATGATGTCCTCGGGGCGCTCACGAAGTGCCGGGCAACGCATCGGGAAAACGCTCAGTCGGTAATACAGATCCTCGCGGAAGCGCCCCTCGGCGACCTCGGTGCGCAGATCACGGTTGGTAGTGGCCAGCACGCGCACGTTGACCGGCAAGGTCTTGCGGCCGCCGAGGCGCTCGACTTCGCGCTCCTGCAGCACCCGCAGCAGCTTCGCCTGCAGGCCCGGGTCCATCTCGGAGATCTCGTCCAGAAGCAGCGTGCCACCCTCGGCCTGCTCGAACTTTCCGGGCATGCTCGCATAGGCGCCCGTGAAGGCGCCCTTCTCGTGACCGAAGAGCAGCGCCTCTAACATGTTCTCGGGAATCGCCGCGCAATTGATCGCCACGAATGGCCCGCCGCGACGACGTGAGTGACGATGGATGTAGCGCGCCATCACTTCCTTGCCGCTGCCGCTTTCGCCGCACAGAAGCACCGTGGAGTCGCTGGCCGCCACGCGCCGCGCTAGCCCCATCAACTCGAGCGTGAGTGAAGAGACCGCCACCGGCTCGTCATCGCCCACACCCCGTCCTAGCGGTGCAAAGCGCGCCACGGCCTCGATCAGCTGCGCCGGCCGGAATGGTTTTACCAGATAGTCTGCCGCGCCCTCGCGCATCGCCTGCACGGAGCGGTCGATGGTGCCGAAGGCGGTAATGAGCAACACCGGCACATGGGGCTTCAATTCGCGCACGCGACGCAGGAGTTCATGCCCGTCGATATGCGGCATGTT